>DATIFZ010000034.1:0-17960 GCA_035454925.1 Nitrososphaeraceae archaeon | reverse complement strand
TTTGCATGTGAAATCCATAAAAAGAAATTATTTTTAAAATCAAAAAAGCAACCTGTTTTAGTTCTTGATAAATACGGTCATGTGAGGGTGTCAATTGAGAATGCAGAAGTATATAATGGTGATCCCAAAGAAATGAAAATTAAGATTCAAACGTTAATTAAAGAACGCGGTCTTTCCAAAGATGAGCTTGCTCCACAGATTCATATCGTTGATGGAAAAAGGTTATTGGATTTTTCGAGTTTGTCGTCTACGACGCATGTCCTAAAAGCAGTAACTGAAGAGCTTGATAAAACTATCAATAATCAAGTTACGCTCATTATAAAAGTTTGAAGATGTTTTCGAATCTAATTACCTTCAATCAATGATTTAGAAAATAATCTGATATAACACCACTTAAATCAACTTTGGCAAACTCATTTGGAATTGAATTTGTAGATATTAGTTCCTTGATACCAGCTTTGAGTAATTTTTCCTTCGCATCGTCGAGTAGGAGCGCGTGAGTACACAATACATACACATTAGAAATATTATTTTTTTTCAATACTTCAGTAGCCTTTACTATACTACTACCAGTGCTTATCATATCGTCTACAATGAGGGCGTCTCTTTTATTCAGAGATTGTTGATCATTAAAAGAGATTGATATGTCACCGGTCAATCTATCTCGTGTCTTGATTAGAGATAGCATATTCGTATTTATTATTTCTGCGAATTTCTTGGCTCTTTGTATTCCACCTTCATCCGGTGAAATGACTATAGGGTCGTTTAGTTTGAAATTTTTTTTAGCAAAATTTGCTAGAGATGGGATTGCGCTGAGATCTATTGTTTCATAAGAGTAATTAGCTGCACTTGGATTGTGGCTGTCAATAGTTACCAATTTTGTTGTTCCCAATGTTGCTAGAATTTCCCCGACTAAATTATTAGTTACTATCTCTCCTTCGACAAATACCTTATCCTGTCTTGTATATGCTAAATATGGACTCACTACACAAATATCACTGGCACCGTCTTGTTTGCATTTGTAGATAATCATGAACAATTGCATGAGATGTCTGTCAGTTGGAGGATATGTAGAACTGATGATTATGCAGTTGTTTCCGGCCACATTTTCCAGCCTAATTTTGCTTTCTCCATCAGCAAATAAGCGCAATTGCGCGTTCTTGTACTCTACATCTAGGCCCAAGGAGAGCTTTTTTGCAAGGTAAGAATTTCGATCATCCGAAATTATTACAGTATTATTTTTTTGCAATGTAAGAATATGAAAATATTTTCAACGACTATTTAAAAGTGTTAAAAATGTTAAATCAAGTATACCGAATTGTTATACTGCATATGGAACGTAAAAGGTTTTCATATCTTCTGCTAAATCTACATTAGCATGTATGTCTCTAGCTTCATCTAAAAGAGTAGTAGGATCGTTATATCTTGAACTAAAATGCGTGAGAATAAGCTTGACGCAATTTGATTCTTTGGCGAGTAGAGCAGCCTCTGCTGATGTCGAATGGAATGTCTCGATTGCCTTTTGTTGGTAATCATGAGCATAAGTTGACTCGAATATTAGGATGTCACATGAATCAAAAAAATTTCTTAATTTGGGAGACGGACGCGTGTCTCCTGATATTCCTATTTTGCGGCCTTTTCGTTTAGGTCCAACTACTTCGTCTGATTTTACTAATTTACCATTTACAATTACATCTTCACCATTTTGCAACTTGTGATATAGCTCTCCTTTAGGAATGTCCAATTTCGTTGCTTTATCCATATTGAAAATACCTGGCCTTTGATGCTCATTGATACAATAAGAGTAAGCTGGTACTGAATGGTCAGCTCTACTACAGCTGATTTCGTAATCATTTTCGCTTGCAATAATACCTTCCTCCTCTATAGTGTGAATATCAATTTTGAATGCAAGTTCAATATTTATAATGCGAAAATTCTGGTTGATGAATTCTTTCAATCTTGATTCACCATATACATCAATTTTTTTTGTGCGTCCCAGAAGAGACATTGTTTGAAAAAATCCTAAGAGTCCTGAACAATGATCAATATGTAAATGTGTTATGAATACTTTCATTTTCTTATTAACTCCAAGTTTGGCTTGAAGGAAATTTCTTTGCATTCCTTCACCAACATCAAATATTAAGAGCTCGCCAGCTCTTTTGAGGACAATTGAAGATAAGCTTCTCTTTTGAGTTGGAATAGCTGCTGAAGTTCCAAGAAAAACAATCTTCATATCGACCATAAATAATATATCATTAATTAATTTGGTAAATTATAAGCGTTTGTCTGGACGGTAACGTGAAATGAATTTTTTGGATCGCAGTAATTTGATGTGTCATGATTTTCACAAATAAATATAATTACTCTGAGAAACTCGACACTAAGGGATTAATGGTTTAGTAGAGCATTAATAAATGAAATGAAGCCACCTTGTTGATTAGCTTATTATTTTGAAAAAATCTTTTAGTAGCACTTTTTGGTTTTGAGACAGTATATCATATGATTCGATAAACTCTCTTTCTATGCTTATCTGTTCTTTCAATACAGAACGAAATTTATCGATGGTTATTGGGGTTATGTTATCAATCTCGCCTGTGGTGTAAGCGTAAATATATGCACTAATCATTTTTATTACGAAAGATGGTATTGTTTTTAATAGGAGTAAAATACTTTTTTTCATAGTATCATTACCAGAGGAGCTGTTATTCATAGAATCGAAATAGGATTCAAGGATTTTCATTCTAATATTTCCCAATTCCTCAATTGATGATGCAACCAAAATTCCGATTTCTGTTAATTCATAGAAGGGAACTCCCTCTAATTGCAGTGCCTTGGGACCTCGTCTTAATGGCAGACGACCTCCTTCTTTGACTACTCCTGATGGTATCAAAACTTCATCGAGATCTTTGAATATTCCAGAGTAGATATTTTGCCATAATATACCATTATTTTTTGCTATTGCATGAGCAATAGATGTTCTTGTTCTAAGCTCTGGATTTTTTTCTAAAACGAGGTGCGTAATAATACCTCTCTGCCTTTTAGCTTCACCTGTAAATTTATTTTTCTTTGTTTTAAAGGTGTCAAATATAGCAATGTGAGCTGTTCTCTGCTTCAAGAAGCGCTTTCACCATCTATTGTCAGCATATTTTCCAATTACCTAATCAGTGTTTTATATTCTAATTGCATGATTTGTGATTTTTGATTATTTTTGTTGCGTATCTAACAAGTTTTCAATTCACATCATATTAGACATGAAAATAGCTGAATATCCTGTTCGTAACATTTCAAGTCTGTCCAGAATTTTAGACTGAAATTTCTAAAATTCTAATTACGTAATTTTTCTTGTTTTTTCTGTTCTTCTTATGATCATATGGTTTCAGAAACCAATTGAGCTAAATGAAATCGATAATTGTGTGCTGATCTTTTATGTTTTGTTTAAAAAGTAAATTTAGTTCTGCTTGTAATGTGTTAATCCTGCTTGTCAGATATTCGTTTATCTTAAATTCTGAACAGATATTCAATGCAGTCTGTACATATTTTTCAACGGACCCCCGTGTGACAGTTTGTAACAATACATTATGACATTCCAGACATCGACCTGCAAGTGGCATTCGTCTATATTTTTGTCCACATTTGGTGCACCTAAAGGATTGTGATGAATATGCCCTTAAATTTCCCATTATATCCGGTAAAATATGGGTCGTTAATACCATGGACATTACCTCATCCGCGTCAACTGCGTTGATTAGTTTGGCTGTGCTTATCTGCATCTGTAGTTTTTCTTCCATAGTGCTCAATGTCGAATACAAACTGTGTGATTCATCTAGCATAATATTGTCCGTTGTATGAGTGAATTTATAATCAAAGAATTGACTTGGATGACCTAACCTTTTTTTGACAAGATCGATGTTGTCAAGTAGATTGGTTTTTTCCATATTCCAAGAAGATGTATAAAAATCCAGTGGGTATCTTTCATCGACATCAATGTTATGGGCCTGCCTTTGGACTTCATGTGGAAATACTAGAGGTTGAATAAGTAACGGTGCGTCCATTAGGCCACCAATCCTATCTGGCAAATATTCCTTTGAAAAGTTTAGAAAAGTATCCATTAGTAACATTATAGAATCTGCATCACCATCACAGTCTCTTCGTTTAGCAGAATGCCAGATTGGTGAACCTAGGCATACTTGGGAATTGACGAATCCAATTACCCTTCCGATTACACCTACCGAAGTGTGCGGTGCTAAACCAATAATAAAATGTCCAATCAAGTCGTCAATTGAACCCATCTTATAAAACGGATCAAGTCCATAGAACTTGATGAGTTCTTCATCTACGAACTGTGCAATTTTTACCAAGTGTTCAGCAGCATGAATTGGGATTATTACATCCTGTATTAGTAATTCTAGCAGTTGATCTGTTGACTCCAAATTATTTCCTAGGTGGTCTCTGTGATATCCCAGATCTCTTAATTTTGTGATATCTGTCTTAATCCATTTGGGCTTAAAATGAGTTAGAGGCTCGTTTGTAGCATCAAAGCGTATAGTTCCATCCTTAAAAGTATACAAATTGTGCTTTTGCCTCAAGATACCTTTCTCTATAGGTTCTGCACATCGATTTTTGCCCATCAGGGATTTGACACCTTTAAGTGGTTCTACTGGCTGTATTTCCAGATGTCTTTTGGCTTTTTCAACCGCTGTTTTGAGAGGATAATTGGTAGGCGAGTGTGTTTTTAGACGATTTCCGCAAACAGGACAATGCCCACTTGACTCCTCATCATTAACTACATACCTACAGGTTGAGCACATTATTCGAAGAGGGGTGTTAGAGAGACAGTCCGGACAGCAAACAGATATCGATGGTGAGTTACAGTTGCTGCAAAATCTGTTAGCAATTTCAATATATATTGGTCTTTGCATTGCTTTCAGAATATCCCTGGTCGGTCCGCCGTTTGTCCCAATCGGGAATAAGACATGAACAGGAGGTTTCATTTTTCTTTCTGCAGCCTTTTCCGGGCGCCCAACACGAACCGCGATTGAAGAAGAAAATTTTTCTTTTATACTGACATTTAGTAACTGCGAGATGATATCCAAAATATGCGTCTTGGTATAGTTTGGATCAGTGTCCAAGAGAAAGCTTGCTTCCAAGAGTCTGATGATTTTTGATCCATCATCGATACACTTTGTTATCAATTCCGTGAGTATGTAGAGTTGATCAGGATCATCTATCCTTATTCTGCTACCCTCATGAGAAAGCGAATGAATTATGCCAAGTTTTTCAAGGGTTTTTTTTACTTGTAAATCATAAAGTAAAGAAGCTCTCTCACTTGTATTTTTTATCGACTCTCCATTTTCCATCAATTTCGTTATTAGTTGTTTGAATTCATCTGGTGTTAACGCAGTCCAGTAAAAGACGTATCCAGGATAAAGAGGTATATCGAAGAATTGACTAAGCTTAAAAGCTTCAATAATCGATGGTTTCTTTTCTAATGGATGTAGAATAAATTCGGTTAACCTTTCCCTATCAAATATTTCAAAATATGAATCAGGGTCCTTGCTGGCAAGCTTACTTTCTAATTCCAGAGCCCAAATCTCTTCAACGTATGATGAAGGAAGAAGCTGGGTATTGTTTTCAAGAAAATCCCCGTAGCTTATTAGAATATCACCTAGGTAAAGAATTTTTGTAACCTTACTTGCTATGGATTTTGCTTGATCTAATCTTTCTATTTTCATAACGCTTCCATCATTGAGTTTTACTATTGGTGGTTCGATACTGTCTACTAGTGCAATAGTGGAGGCTTTTCCTGGTGCGTCAATTTTAATTTGTGTGCCTACAGCAATTGCATAGTTTAATAATATTGGAATGGTTGGGTGTATTCCTATTGTGGCAAATCCCGTATTGCAGCATCGGCCATACCGTAATCTAAAACCGCCGATTTTTTTCTGCATTGAAAGAACGGGTCTTCCTGTGATGACTTCAGTCATCCTGTGAGATACAGTATCATCCTCTGGAGTTTGAATTGCTCCTTCAAGAGTTTTGAGCCAATCCCATCCTTCCAGTTTCAGGGTCTCCACAATCTTCAATAATTTTCTGCTTCTACCTATCAAACCATCATTCATTACTCTTAGTGCACCTCCACGAACTCTGTTGGTAGAAACTCTTTGAAGATTCCGATGACCTACGACCTCTACAGGATCCGTGTCAACACCATCAATTTCTACGGGAAGAGAACTTACGCAATGAATGACATCCTTATCTGAAACCTTAAACTGGAAATTCCCTACTTCTCTTTCATAAATTCTTAATTCTTCAACATATCTACTAATTTCATCGTCAAAAGAATTTGCTATGTACTTGTCTAATCCTACAATTCTCCTGACGTGATCAGCTATCAACATAGTTACAGCAGCTTCGGTTCCACCTGCGGATCTTATTGGACCAGCAAAAGAAACTGATAAATATTCAGATTTATTGGCATTTGTTTTTATTTTAACATCATAGATTCCTTGTAGAGGGGCTACAGTCACACCTTCTGTTACAACGGATAGTCCGACCCTTATCGCATTGTTTAGTCTTTCTTCAATTGTGATTCCCCCATATTTTCCAAGTACAATTTCCTCGGCTATCTTTAATGCAGTTAGTTCTTTTCCCAGTTCTGGCAGCAGTACTCTTAATCTACTAGAAATATCAATTTCGTGTATCTTTGCTATCCTGTCTGGTAAGTCATAACCTATCTGCGATTCAACTTTATCAGAAATATCGAGTCCCTTTTTTTTAGCTTCTTGGGCTACAGAGAGGGAGTCTTCGATATATTCTGAAATTTTTTGGTGATATTTTACATAATATGATGGAATTTGAGTATCCTGATATTCTTTGGTATGTTTAGTCAATTTCTTAATGCTTTGATGATGCTCACAAATTCTGACTCCCAGTCTTTTTCTCTTTCAATCATAGTACCAATAACTATGATGTCTGCCCCCGCATCAGATATTTTTTTTGCCGTTTCCGCAGAATTAATCCCACCACCAACTATCAATATTCCTTTATAGAATTTTTTTACCATCCTTACCATTTCTGGTGGAATGTTTTGTGATGCGCCGGATCCAGCTTCAAGATATAGAAATCGCATGCCCATATACAGAGCAGCTAGAGCGTACATTACTGCAATGTTTGATTTGTTAAATGGGATGGATTTTGCTTGACCTATGAACCAGGCAGTTGACCCATCTCCAATTATGAGATAGGCGGTTGGAATGGCTTCAATATCATATTTATTTACAACTAAGGCTCCTTGCGCTTGAGCACCTGTGATATAATATGGATTTTCGGAGTTAAGTAACGAGCTAAATAAAATTGCGTCCGCCGCTGGTGATATTCCTGTGATATTTCCTGGAAATAAAATAACAGGAATCTTGACATTCTTCTTTAGTTCCGTAACAAAACTAGACAATTCAATTTGATCTGAAGTTGATGAACCACCAACTAAAATTGCTGAAGCTCCTAGCTGTTCTAATTTTTTTGCCAGCTCTATTGTCTTAAAGGAGTTTTCAGAGTCTATAAGTGGAAAACATAAGGTCTTTTGTTTCTTGATTTCATTCAAAATGTACTGTTCTGTGCTTTGTATTTCCATCATTTCTCAAACTAATCACTCGTATAATAATAATCTCATTAGTGAATGTAGACAAGTTCATACTCAACTAATACAGGAAAATAAATTAATTAGAGTACTATACAAATTTGTATAGCATATGGAAAACGATGATCTTAATTATACTTCAATTTTCAATCATTTAATTGAAAATTCTATATTTACAAAGAAACAAACATCAATTATTTATAATAAAATACTGCATGAAGAACGTGCTGGAAACATCTCCGCAGGTGCTTATTATCGACAATTAGGCCAGTGTAGAAAGAAGGTAAAAAGGACTATCTACACATTATTGCTATTGCGACTTCTTAATGTATTCGATCCGGAGACCTTTGTGATATTGAATCAGTTGAACGATCAATTGAATGTGATATTGAATAAACCTAGTCACGAAATCGATAACTCTATGTTAAGTAACGTGATATCCTTGATGGATAATGTGATAGGAAGACTAGTTTTAATATAGAAAAAATTTAATAAATACCCATGTTTAATCACATGATATCACATGAATATATTCGGCTTTAATTTGGATTATTCATTATCCGATACTTTGATTTCAATGATATTTTTCGTATTATCCTTTTTCACCTTTTTGTATATTGGTTATTTCAGAGATATCAAAAGCCGGGATGAACGAGATTATAAGATCAAAGATATGTTGATAGAGGGATATTTACACAAGTTTGATGAATATAACGATATTATTTCCGACCTACGAAGTAAATTGGATGTAATTGATCAAAAGATCAATCCTGAAAAAAACATAATAAAGGAAAATAGACTTGCGACGACTGTTGATTCTAGTGATATGGTCAAGGATAGGTCACATAAAGCGATATCACATAATAGCTTGCCTGTGACTAAGAATATGAATGTCACAAGAGAGGATATAGTATTTGAAGAGGAAGATACTCTAAGGACGAATACCGTGGAATCGATTCTAAGGATGTTGGAAACACCATTAACTTCAAGACAGATTCAAAGAAAAATTAGCAAATCGCGTGAACATACATCAAGATTGCTCAAAAAGTTGTATTCTGAAAATATTGTCATGAGAGATGAGAGTGCCAAGCCTTACAAATACAAAATCACAGATGAAGGTCGTAGACTGTTGGAACAGACAAGAATTTCGGATGGTTAGATCTTTCTATATTTTCGCCAATGTTAATTTGGTTTTCTTTAACAACGGCATAAACCCATTGTTTGCCGTTTTTTGATCTTGTAAGCTGTTTTTTCAGATAAAATCGTGACAAGTAAATAGAGGCGACACTTAGTTGGATAGGATCATAGTACATATCCTTGTAAATGTTTGCAAGATCAGAAGAGGTAAAGGTGTGATATCTAAAGTTCTCGGAAATTAGATTCCATAACTTTGAGGCTAATTTGGTGTCGCCTTTTCTATGCTCTGAACTGGTATTGCTAGAATTTTTTTCAAATAGTTGCACAAATTCAACTAGATTCATTATCTTTTCTTTTGATAATGTCCCTTGGAGAGTCAGATTGTATTTTTCTCCATTTTCATCCTCCAGTTCGATTCTAATCTTTTTTCTTGAGACGGACAGAATGGGATTTGAAATCACATCACACTTAACAATTAAAGTGATTAACAAGCTCACAAAGAGCTCAGCTTTTCTTAACTAATTATCACGCATTATTCGAGCATCGTTGAAGCAATTGTAGTTATCAATTTTGCGATAACCTTTATGAAATATTTTCCAGTAGAAATAAAGGGGTTGTGTTGCTGTCTTTACATTGTAGATATTTGTTAATTAGTCTGCACTAGAAATAAAGGGGTCATATCAAGGATTTTTTACTACTTTTGAATTAACAAACATTAACAATAGTTAAGGTAGTTGCTCCACCCCTGCATTTCTCATTGAAATATTATTTGTGTCTCAATTGATTATTGAAATGATGAGAATTAACAAACAAATGAAAGAAAATTGATTTAGGAGTTTTTATTTTATATACACACCACTTACTAAATGAGTTTGTTGTATTGAGATACAGAAGAAAAAGAGGGGTGCCGGAGGCGTCTGTAATTGGATGATGATGATATATTAGACACTATTTTCGATAGCGCAATTAAGAATAAGAATATCATAAAAAACAGGAAAGTCCTGACTATAGACTACGTTCCTGATAAGCTATTATTTCGAACTAAAGAAAGCACTGCAATTGCACAATCCCTATCTGTCATACTAAAAAAAGGGCGTCCATCTAATTTGTTGATTTTTGGAAAACCTGGAACAGGAAAGACAGCTGTAGTAAAAAACGTCATTGACCATCTTTATAACAAGACCAAACAACTTGATATTCATCTCCAAGTGCCATTTATTAACGCAAAGAATTCAAACACACCATACAAGATATTATATGAAATCGCTGAATCACTTGGAATAAATAAAGAAGAAAAAAAAATGCAAGTTTTTTTTACAGGGCTGTCTATGAGTGAGGCTACAGACAGAATACTTGACTTCATAAAACGCAAGTCAATCAAGGTCGTCCTTGTCATAGATGAAATAGATTCACTTGTCAATAAAAAAGGCGACGATATTTTGTATAATTTTACAAGAGCTAATGAAAGAATTTCTTCAGAACAATTCATTAGCTTGATTGGTATTTCGAACAGTTTAACTTTTAAGGATATGCTAGACCCAAGAGTCAAGAGTAGTTTAAGCGAAGAAGAACTTGTTTTTAACCCATACACAATAGAACAATTAAAACAAATTTTAATTGACAGGTGCAAACTTGCATTCTATGACAACGTCATTCCTACTGGAGTTATCAATCTATGTGCTGCAATAGCCGGTAGAGAAACAGGCGATGCTCGAAAGGCCATTGATCTTTTAAGGGTTGCTGCTGAAATTGCAGAAAGATCAATGACCATGAAAATTTCAGATGAAGACATAAGACAAGCGCAAAAGAAAATTGATAGCGACACCAACTTTGAGATATTGAGCAACTCAACTCTCCATACCAAACTGGTAATTCTTTCTACAATAAAATCCAAAAATGCAAGTACTGGAGAGATTTATTCAATCTATCAGCATTTTTGCTCAAGACTTCAACAGGAGCCACTAACTCAGAGAAGGATGACCCAAATTGTTGGAGAGTTGGATCAACTAGGATTGATAACAACCAATATTGTAAATCAGGGTCGGTACGGCAGGACCCAAAGAATAAAACTACATATCCCCATTTCGTCTGTAAAGGAAGCTATTAGAAGTGATCCTATTCTGTCGCCTCTAATTCATGACATTAATAATTGAAATCTTTTTTTAAGGATTGAAGGGTTGCCAAATTGACTAATATACAAATTCCGGGAGTCGGTGTGATACCCATTGTTTGTTGAAATTTTGTCTGTTTTTGCCATGCTCCAGAGTTTACCACAAGGGTTCCCTTGTATCTCCCAACTTCGGTGATATGTACATGCCCTGCATGGAATATGTCAGGAACGTCATCTATCACCAACATGTCCTCGGACTCTGGAGCAATTGGAGTACGATTACCATATATTGGCGACAAATGTCTAGATTTCAATAAAATTTTCATTGCTTCCACAGGTTTCGAATAGCTCAATCCCGGCACTGTAGCAATCACATCATCCAAACTCTGGCCATGGAACATCAATAACTTGACTTTGTTTAATTCAACCAATGAGGGGTTACCTAAAATACTAAAGTTTTCCAGGGGTTGAAAATCACGCAAGCTTGTCAACGCAGTCTGCGGCAACGCTCTTCTTCCAGGATCATGATTACCGGGAATCAAAAACACATGCATCCTTTTAGGAATTTTTTGGAGTAGAGCCGCCGCATAGGACATTTGCTTGTTAATATTTATGTCAACTAGTTCTCTATCCTGATTAGGATAAATTCCTATTCCATCAACTATATCTCCTGCTATACAAACAAATTTGATTTTTCGTACAATTTCATCGTCATCTGAAGATAGCCAATTTACAAAGTCATTGAATTCACTTTCCATGAAATATTTGCTACCTACATGCAAGTCTGAAATAAGGGCTACATACGACTCTATTCCAGATTTTGAGACAACATGTTCAGGGATGTCGGGAAAAATAATATCCTTAATTACAAAATCAGTTGAATTTCTTTTACCAAGTGAAATTTCCAACATTAGCATTTGATCCAAGACAAGCGTTGATGATTCATTGATTAGCTCTCTAGTTTTACATATCACGGGAATACTGCCAGTAGTGTCATCAATAATCAACTCTACATCATTTTTTCTATTTCTCTTTGACATAATCAATCCTGCCACGAACGCAGAATCAGATGTTCTTCCCCTTTCATCATCGCTCTCTAAAGAAGTGTACCTGGATTTATTCCTGAGATCCTTAATTTGTTTTATTTTTCTTATTTGCCTGCTTTCCGAACGTATTGATAAAATTTTCAAACTTTTTCTATATCGGCTGTCAAATAATTTAACAAAATCCTTATCGTCTTGTGCATTTATGTTATATGTAGGGTCAAAAATGATCTTGTAATTTTCGTCATTGCTTTCTGAGCTAATGTTAGCTTTGACCGGTTCGTCAATATGATCACTGTTATCATTATCACCAGAAATTGCACTTTTTATATCATCGATTAGTATTGGTGACTTTTTTTTGAATTTATTTTTAGCATCAACTATGGTCTTTATTATTTTTTCAACATCACAATCAAGTGATTTTAGAAATGCGAAAGCATCAGGATGAACTTGATATCCCTTATTTATCGCATAAATCAATGCAATAGAAACCGAATCCAAGTTTTGTTATTGAACAGAACAATCATAAACGCTAAAAAGGTTTTGTTTTATTCAATACATTATTAAAAAGTAAACATTGTGATTGGTATACACACATGTGCAAGTACAACTTTAGGAAGAGGCTGCTTTATCTTGGACTTGGTATTGTTGCATTTTTAATCTCTTTTATTATTGGAACGTCTGTCACTTTAGACGAATCTACTTCAACTCTTCTAAAGGAGCAATTTCAAAACAAAATCAAAAATATTGATAGTGTGGGTATATTCCTCAATAACTTTCTAATTTCAATTCTAATGTTTCTCCCAGGTATTGGAATTGCCTTTGGTCTCTTTTCAGGATTCAGTACAGGCAATATTTTTGTGATCTTAACACGAGATTTACCAATTCAGATACCACCACTACTTGTATTTTTAACAATATTTGGAATTATAGAGCTTGTATCTTACGGCATAGCCATATCTAGAAGTTACTTACTCTTAATTCGCATTTTAAAGAGAAGCAATATTAAAGAAAGTCTTATTCATACTGGAATTGAATTGGGAATAGTAGCTATAATTTTGTTATTTGGCGCCATTATTGAATGGGATTTAATAGTACATTCTGGAGGTATAAATTTTTTAGAATAGTAAAAACATATATCAAGCAAACAAATGCTTCTCATTCAAACTGCAAATACGTTTTGCGACTAACCTGATCAATAACCATCACCGACAGCGGATTAAAATTCATATTTTCTAGTTCATTCAGTCTACCTCTAAATACACGCTCTTCTTCTGTCGTCAAAAATTCAAACACCCAAACTTTCAGAGTTGATGTATCTATACCCTCGTTTTTTAAATATGAGGCTATTTCTGATTGCATAAAGTTTTTTTCTGCATTATTGTTCCACGGTCTGGGTACCAAGATCACACTCTTCTTATCCAATACGGCTTCGACTAACTCTGTTTTCTTATCCTCAATATCCTCGGTAACATGGAAACTAATTACTCTAGTCTTGTCCAGCGGAATTTTTGCCTTTGAAGCAGCAACTTGAATGGAACTTATTCCAGGCATTAATTCTACATTATCCTTACCAAAAATTTCCAACAATCTATCAACAACTTCAGATTCTGAAAAATTTACATCACCAGTGAAAGGAATGGTACAAGTTTCATCTTTCGCCATTTTTTTATACACCTCATTATAAGTTTGATCCTGATCATTCATTGTTACTTCATAGACCTGATGGAAATTAGGAATTACCAAATCTCTTACAATAGAAAGTGTGTATTTATATCCAATCAAATATTTGGATTTTCTTATTACATTTTTTGCTATGTCTGTCATGTATGCCGATGACCCTGGGCCCACTCCAACAAGAAATAATTTCTTACCAATGGTTCTATTTTCTCTCAAAGCAATCAGTAGTAATGATATTATCTGTATATTTTATTTCCTTTCTTTAGCAAGGAGATCATTTTTAGCTAAAAACCAAAAATGACGAAAACAAAAGTAGAGACAAACTCTTATGACATTTTGTATAATGCTATTATTGGATTCCAATCCACATGTTGAAACTGTACGGGATCCTTTGCGGGATATTTCACCCAACCCTTTACAATTGCAAAGCTATAATTTTTCTGCTTTTCCTCAAAGTTGGCTTTGACCTTAAGCTCACTGCCCCATCTTTTTTCAAGAAAATACATATCTGAAACTTGAGCAAATGCAAACACAATGTTTTGATCGCTTTTTTCAACATCATTCCTTAATTCAGTAATGCCATATCCTTCTAAAGGCAAAAATACATCTTTGTTCTCTTTAAATCGTAATAGCTGACGTTGCGAATGCACTTCATGAATTCTATATGACATATTGGTCTTGGTTATAAAAATCAGATTTCTCTCAGTTACAACAAGCATTCCCTCTTTTTTCCTCTTCATAAAACCATCCTCTCCCCCCCAAATCCACATGAGGTGCGCTTTTATCTGCTCATTCCATTCTAACAACATTTGATTTCTTATCCATCATGGATTTATTTTTTTCATCCCAGAATTCAAACGAATATTATATCCGCCGATGTTGGCAGTAGAATGTCTATGGCTCTAGCTTCCCACACAACAACTAATTAGAATATTATTCATAGCACACATACAAGCCTTTTAATACAAACAGTATCAAATTACACATTTAAGATGATAGAGCAAAAAAGCTCAACAACATCGGATGAAGAGAACAAAACTCTACAAATTAATCTCCAAGGCAAAACTCTTCATGAAACAAGGAAAAAGGCATTAGAGAATATAGAGGAATTCTGGGCAAAACAAGCAGACAATTTGATATGGAGTAAAAAATGGGATAAAATTTTAGACTGGCAGCAGCCTTTTGCAAAATGGTTTACAGGCGGCTTGCTTAACGCTTCAATAAATTGTCTTGATAAGCACATAGACAATATAAATAAAAATAAAGCAGCAATAATATGGGAAAGTGAAGCTGGGGACGTTCGTACTATTACTTACAATCAACTCTATATTGAAGTAAATAGATTCGCAAATGCTTTGCGCAATTTGGGTGTCAAAAAGGGAGATCGAGTTACGATATACCTCCCAATGGTTCCTGAATTACCGACTGCAATGCTAGCATGTAGCAGAATTGGAGCCATCCATATTGTTGTTTTTTCCGGATTTAGCTCCCAAGCATTAAAAGATCGCATAAACGATTCAAAATCTAAAGTCATTATCACTGCTGATGAAGGAATAAGACGCGGGAAAATAATTGAACTAAAAAAAATTGTTGATACTGCGATTGAATCAACACCCTCAATAGAAAATGTAATTGTTCTTAAAAGAGGAACAAATGAAATCAACTTGAAGGATAAAGACAATCTTTGGTACGAACTTGTAAGAAAAGAAAAATTCTACTGTCAACCTGAGCTTGTTGAAAGTACTCATCCACTCTACATATTGTATACTTCTGGCACCACTGGAAAACCAAAGGGAGTACTGCATAGCACCGGAGGATATCTTACCCATATTTTTGCAACAGCAAAATGGGTATTTGACTATAAAAACGAGGACATTTTCTTATGTACCGCAGATATAGGATGGGTCACAGGACATAGCTACATGGTATATGGTCCTCTATTGCATGGAGTCACCAGTATTCTCTATGAGGGAACTCCTGACTTTCCTACACCTGATAGATATTGGGCATTGGTTGAAAAACATAGGGCAACAATTCTGTACACTACTCCAACAGCATTACGTATATACATGAAATACGATCTGTCAATCCCTAATAGTTTTGACTTGTCTTCATTGCGGCTTTTAGGGACTGTGGGTGAAGCAATAAATCCTGAAGTATGGTTATGGTACTTCAAAACTATTGGAAAAGAAAAATGCCCAATAGTTGACACATGGTGGCAAACAGAAACAGGTGGAACTATGATAAGCCAATGTCTGGGTATTGATACAATACCTATGAAACCGGGTTCAGCAACTTTTCCAATACCTGGAATAGATATTGGATTAGTAGACGAAAACGGTATTGATGTGGAACCTAATAGTAAGGGATATTTGGTCATCAAAAAACCCTGGCCGGGGATGCTAATGACCCTATGGAACAATGATGATAAATATGTTAATACATACTGGAACAAATTTCAAGGATTTTATTATTCTGGAGATTTTGCACTTGTAGATCAAGATAACTACATCTGGTTATTGGGAAGATCAGATGATGTACTCAAAATTGCCGGACACCGATTAGGTACTATGGAATTGGAAAGCGCTTTTGTTTCGTTCAAAGCAGTAGCCGAAGCAGCTGTAGTCAGTAAACCCGATGAACAAAAAGGAGAAGTAATAGTCGCATTTCTGGTTCTCAAAACTGGATACAAAGAGTCTCCAGAATTAAAAACAGATCTCGTTAATCACATTCGAAAGACAGTCGGACCAATAGCTACTCCAAGTGAAATTCATTTTACAAACAAACTGCCAAAGACTAGAAGCGGAAAAATAATGAGAAGGTTGTTAAAATCTATCAGTACAAATTCTGAGATGATTGGTGATACTAGCACGCTTGAGGACGAAGCTTCAATTGAAGAAATAAAACAAGTTTATCGGGACTTTCAAGATATAGCCAAAAGAAATGACAATTAGCTTTCACTAAATTTCACATCTATATCGAAATTAATTTTATCTTTGCATCGTTTGTAATCTTGTGATATTTGATAAATCCAGTTGTTGCCGCGAGAATGTATTTTGAGGGAATTGTATTCTTGTAGGTACATTTAGCGGCATCCAACGTATTACTACATGGTACCGCATTTTGTTTCATGTAAACGATATTACCTGCGTTATCAAGCCAAATCAAATCTAAATTGAATTGTATGTTCAACAGCCATAGAGAATACAAATCCGGTTTGTCATATACAAGAAGAAGTGAGGAGTTAAGCGGGAGCTGTTCAGTTCTAAACGTCAGCCACCTCTGTCGCTCAGCTGGAGTCTCAGCGATCTCGGTACTTATTGTATGATTATTAATGACTATCGTGCCTCTTGAAAAATCTAAATTCCTATTTTTTACTTCCTCTGGAACAAATGTTAAACCCAAAATTCCCAATGTTATACTAGCAACTATGAGAGGCACAAGTACTGTGATTTTACGAACCACATTAAACCGCTTGAAATATGGTTGCTACCTTTTGAATTTATAGTTAACCTATCTTGAACGAAATAAGAAACCAGAATTTTATATCGGTGTTATAAAATAGCACAGTGTTTAAATAGTTTCGACTTTACTTCCTTGTTAAGTGAATTAAATGCCAGTAGCAATACTTCCAGATGTTAGCGAACAACATTGTATCGGCTGTGCACTATGTGTTGAAATTTGTACCGCTCTTGGTCCAGATGTATTGAGGGTAAAACCAGTTGAGGGATGGAAGAGAGGTAAAGCTTTTGTATTCTATCCTGAAAGATGCATTTCAGACGGTGCATGCATCGGCGTTTGCCCAACTAAAGCAATATTTTGGATGAGACCAATGGATTACACACCAGGTCAGCCTATTCCACTAAAGAAGAATGGTCTGTTCGTAAAAGGTTGGGAAGAAGGTTAAACCATAACCCCAATATTCATTTTTTTATAAATTTTTAATATCAAAATTTTAACGGAATTCTAATCCAGTTATAATGGAATCTTTGTTCATAGAGTTACTCTTAACAGTGCTATAATTCCAACAAGTTCTGCTAAATGTATAGCTACAAAATATGGCAACAAATCATTAGGATAAAGTGGAGCCATAACCAAGTATGCGTATATAGCTATCAAATTATGAAGCATTAACATGACTGTAAAAAACATCAGGCCAACGGTAAATACCGCTTTACTTTTGAAATATATCTTGGCATAAATTACTAACAACGTCAACAATACGGCAACATTCAGCACACTTATGACAGTACTTATATTCATAAGCAGACTCATGATGAGAATTACAATAATCAAATTGCTTTATCTACTTTTTTCCAAATACTGTCCAATTTGACTCCCCTAAAGTAGAAAA
>DATIFZ010000033.1:0-16632 GCA_035454925.1 Nitrososphaeraceae archaeon | reverse complement strand
AACATGAGGCTATAATAGATGCTATTGTTGCAGCTTGTACTGGCTGATATTCTATTCTCAACAATTCAAGTAGAATGAAGAACCTTGATACATTATTAATAATATCAAAAATAGCATCAGCAAATATCATCTTTGTTACTATTTGTTTTAGGATATCAAAGTTCAATTTGCCAGTAAGTTTTTTTGTATATTTCTTCTTATTATCAAGATGAAAAACAATAACAAAAATTAATTTGGAAGAGATGAATCCGGATATTACAGTGAATGTAGAAGTTGTAAAATCATCATTGGAATATTTCGTAGACATATATGCAACGATTAGACTAACAATAAAACCAACCGAACCTGAAAGTAGCAGATTCTTGTTGAGAGATATGGTGCTGGTATACTTCTCATAAAATTTTGTAAAGTAATTTGTTATTTTACCACCAGGTTTTATTTTCAATTATAGTCTATATGGCAAACAATCATTTATTAGTACTTATATAAAATGACTTTTTCGAAGAATTTTGTTACTAATGGATGTCGTTCTTCCTTAAAATAATCCAATTTTAATTAATTTGCCTTGCCAGACAAGTGTCGTGCAAATCCTAAAGGCTTAGAGATAAATTTAATTCACAGACGTCGGTACCCACTACGCTATCGGTTCTAAATCAGGATTCTAAGAAGTTGCTGTATTCGAGTGTACAAGCCATATAAGTGAGTCCACGGAAGCTATGTCCTGAAAAAGCAATTTATTTTGAGACTTTGGTTTTTAATGCCGGTGATTTTTAAATATTGATTTTTTTTTATTAAAATATTAAATTTATCGGTTTACAGTGATTTATAGTCGGATAATCATGTAAAAATCACAAGAGTCTAAGCACAAAACTGGTGGGGGGTCGTTGTTTCTTGTTCATCTACGAGCATCGATCCTCCAGCCAGTCATTCAACGATTATGCTATAAGATCAAGCTCATTTTGTGATAATGCAGGATTCTCAAATTTTGTCAATTATCGAATTAGGAATTGATATTTTGCTTCCTACGACATTGACAATTTCGCTCCATACTGCATCCCTAACACCTTCCATGCCTTTTATTTGCTCCAGAAGGTCAAGCAACACAACGTTGTCCTTTACAATTGATTCTACTCTTAAATCGATAGTATGTTCTCCTATACTCTTACCCACATAAGTTACGTCATTTAGGTCCATTAGTTTCTTGGCAACATCATTCACCAATCCGTTTTTTATTGATATAAAAAAATCAATACGTCTCCATCCAAATTTTTCTATATCCAGCACATATTGCATTTTTAAAAACTTGCTTTCTAATCGTCTTCGTCTTCGTCTAATCGTAGATACAGGAATTCCTAACTTTGTGGATATACTTTTGGTAGATTTTAAATGACCGTTGGGGGTGAGCAATATTTTTAATATTTTTCTGTCTAGTTGCGATAATCCTATGTCAGGTTTATCTATCTTCGCATCCATTTTTGTATATAATTCACAGTTGAACTATTTATTTTTTTGAAATGTTGTGAGACAGCTACATCTTGAAAAGAAAAATGACTGATTGTTTCAAAAAATGACTGACTTTTGAATTTTGTTAACATTCTCACATAACTTTAGGCACATGAGACGTGGAGATTGTGGTTTTTTCGGTTTCCACTAATATATACACGATTAGTGCATGAACTAGCAGTCAAAATTAGTTGGTTATGCATAATCAAATTTCGAAAAAAAACCTTATAGCAATAGTTGACGATGAAGACGATATAGTTAATCTCTTCCGAGAGGCCTTGGGACCAATTAATGGTAATACCGTTTTTACGTTCACAGATCCAGTAGTGGCACTTGAACACTTCAAGATCAATGCAGAAAAATACATTTTGGTGATATCCGATCTGAGAATGCCAGCTCTTACTGGAATGGAATTGATAAAGGAATTAAAAACGATGAATCAATTTGTAAGAACAATACTAATGACAGCGTTTATGACAGAAGATGAATTATTTCAAGAATATACTAAAAGAGAATTAATAAATGGGTTTCTTCAGAAACCTATCCACTTAGATGATTTGCGTTTAGAAGTGAATAACCAGTTACATGCCTACGAGTTACTAAAACAAGAACCGTTCATAAAAATTAAGTGAGCCCTTTGGCTTTTAGAAACCTTAAATGAATTAATCCATATGACAGATTATGAGCGTTTATTATGTAATATTCCCAACAATTATCATTTCTTTAACGGTTATTTTCTCAAGTCTGATAAACAACACATATGGACAGGTAAACACAAATCTGACAGAAGAATCCATAGAGAACAATCTCAACGGACTACAAATATTGAGCCATAATTCATTTACGGATTCTTTAGGTTACCTGCACGTAGTAGGCGAAATAAAAAAATAATTACACATCAACTGAAGCTGATAAACAGCATAGGAGGAACTTCGAAGAGACTATGCTGCTCAAAAAAGGCTAAAAAGTTAGACTTTGATTGTGTATAAACCCAACATTTTTCATACAAATTATTTAATTATTACAGCCAAATAATTATTTGATGATTAACGAAGAGAATGAATTTAATAAAATCCACGACTCTTTAACAGAAATTGAATTTCTTGTTGATAGAATGTATGTTCCTACAAGGACTATGGAAGATGCAATTCATAAGCGGGAAATAGTAGCAGATCGTGGAAATTATATAAAATTTGTAGATTTTAATATTAACTTTACAACCAACTACTATGATTGCATTACTGCCATAGTTGATAAACTGGTGGATATAACAAATAATAAAATTCATTCCGAAAAAGATTCACAAATTCTTTATAGGAAAATTATTGATATACTTCGAAAGATAATTTATCAGAAGGGACACCGCGGTTTTATCGGTGAATTGGATGAAGCCGTTAAAAAATTCAAACACTCCAAATCTTCTCCATTTCTAAACATACTAGATATTGATATTAATTTAATAGATGATACCGTAAGCCTGATAGAGAATTTTAAGAAACAGTTTCTTAATTAAATTTACTTGCTTCAGTAATTATTGCTTTGCGAAAATCGATTGGTGGTATCGGCCGGCGCTATGAGCAGATCTTTATTTTTTAGGTTCATCATTATTAGATAATGTCAACGTCTCAAAGAGACAAAAGACTGACAGAATTTTTGGTTCGGGCACGGAGGTTTGTGAAACATATTTGATTCAATTTTTAGGCTCATAATGTTATTTTATATCAATTCTACTAAGCTGTTCTCATCGCATTAAAAAATCAGACACTGTCGTTCGGAATAGGGGTGAGCATTTTAAGATATGAATGCATTTTATCTTTTCATTGTAATAGATTTATTTTTATAGATCGTTCCTCATCTACGCTTTTAGATGAGCGGAGTAGAAGATGTTGTAAACAAATTCAATATACTGGATGACATGTTAAAACAAGTTTATTCAAAGGTGGATCCGCTTTTAGTAGTTTCTTTGATATTCGACAGAAATGCAAACAAAAAATATATCTACACTATAGAGGCTATAATGAAACCCGGCTTGGACACTAAAGCTATCCGTGACAGGGTAATTGACAAGACTGGAATGGCTCCCAGCTTCTATCTGACCGGAACTAAGATGATAGTTAGTCATACACTCGACTTGGAATTCTTGAAATGGATAAACGACCTAGAGTATATTATAAGTATAAAAGGCAGCAAGTTCAGCGCAGGTGGATCCAGTGACTTCTAAATAAGATTGGTTTAATGCTGTATGGTTGAGATTAAACAAATATTCTACTTTTTCTTGATATTCCCATTCTTGTTTTCATTATAGACAGTTTCTTTAATACATACCTTTAGATAGCTAGTTGACGTTATATTATTTATGAATATTTGTATCTTATGTCAAAAATCTTACAATACATGCGATACTATTATGGAACAACGTTTGGTTGCTGACTCCGAATTTTGTAACATATGCTTTACTGAGTTTATGATAGAGGAATTCGATAGTAACGTCTTGTCAAATATTACAGGGCAAACATCATTCTAATGCGTCGGGATTTTAACCCCGCACGTATTAGGGTTCTATTATCTATTATTTGACTTAGATTTCGGGTTTATTCTTTCTCAGTATAAATCAAGAATAGAGCTTACTAAATTACTTAAATCAGACATTCAATTATCGTATGTGTGGGAGTCCAACTTTCTCCTCGCAGGATCGGTCAAAAGTGCATTTACGGAGTCACAAAAGCAGCTATTATTTTAGCCGTTATTCTTATTGACCTCCTTGTCCTGACGGGGGGACTTGCTTTAAGCGGCTTTTTTGTTGCGAGTTTTTTGTCAACTGTCGTGGACGTTATTGCATTTGGCTATGCCATTTGTGGTAACATCGTCACTTATAATGTGATAAAGTATTCGTTATTGAATCTCAAACATATAATTAAGTATTATAATTCATCCAATAAGGTTGCTACGTCTCTCCATAAAAAGCCGGGCTGGGATGGTGTAAAAAATGCTACAAGGGGAAGACTTGCACTTACTGGAAGTGCAATATATCTTTTAATCGTCTTATTTGGCTTCCTGATATATATTGTAACTGAATTCGGAATAAGAGAGTCCAGCATGTATTCGCTAGTCTTAATGGGTATTTCCTTTGCAACGACATTTGGAATAATTCCATTGATAAATTATACAGAGCGATTGTCTAAGAAAACAAAACAAAAATAATGTTTACCATATTAAATACTAAATATCGACTGCAAAACCATCGATTTACATCACTACTCGTATCTCTTAAACGAGACAATACTTATCTATGGCTTGTCATATCCAAAGTCCTTGAATTGTAGTGATAAATAAATCTATCAAAATTGAAAAAGGGACACCATCATATGCTGCCATAAATCCAAATACGAACCGTGCTTATATCTCCTATACCTCTTCGAATTTTATAATTATCGTTAATCTCGAGAAAGGAACGATTGAAAACAAAATAAAAGCAACGAGTCCAAGGGACATCTTTGTAAATAATGATGTCAATAAGGTCTACATAGGATCGGCATGGGGAACAATAGAAATAGATGGATTAACTAATAATTTTCAGCTAATAAAATCTCCGTCTAAATATTCTGAAGAATTAAAGTATGCTTTGCCGTCTTCTTTAAATCCTAGAGGCGTCCATTTTGACACTGACGCAAATAGGAAATATGTAATAAATCACGAGAGCAATTCCATTTTTGTAATAGATCCTAGTCTACCAGACAAGCCCATAGATATCATTAATTTAGCACGTGACAGATGGGGGAACACAGGGTATACGGGTCCATGTTTCATCTTCTTTAATGACTTGTCAAAGGTTTTGTACGTAAAGATGCATTGGATAGCAAGTGCTGGGGGAGGAGGAGCTGAAGGAGACAGCCTAATAGCGATTGATACCAATGCCAAGAAAAGAAGAGGAGGCCATAGTTTACCACGATATGGACAGGTAGGATTCGCATTTAACCGCAATACAAACACCCTTTACATGAAAAAATCTTCTGGAAAGGCCATTTTGAAGCTTAACCCGTTTCTAAAAGTATTAAGTACAGCTGCCTTAGAGAAATTAGGCTTTTGGCACAGGTTGGTTGAAGGTATTTATGAATACTTTGGCGAAGTTATTACCATTAATACTTCAACAAGTAAAGTATACGCCTCAGATAGTAAGAACAATCTCTTGTATGAGATGGATGGATAAGAGAATAAAATATTTTTTTATAAATTAAGTCCTCCCGCGTCGGTAATCATGACGCTACCGGTTCTAAAAGAGGATTCTACCTACTGGAGAGTAAAAGGTAGCTTTAAAGTTTACTTTTACCCAATTATAATTAATGGAAATTAACTTGGATGAACTAACGACCCTGCAGAGTGCGTTAGTCAACGTAAAGATGTTCCTCTCCAAAGAAAGAAAAATGGACTCAGACAACCTTGCGGCACTAGTGGATGAAGCGTACGAATTAGTCATGAAGAAAATAGACAGCTTACAACAGCCTTTTTATCTCTAAGTTTGTAGCTCGAGTCGTTAAGTTTCGTACGTCGGGATGAGCGCTGATAGTCCACCGTCAGGATGAGTGATAAAATTAGTCCTGTTACTGGATTTCGTTACATATTACGAATAACATAGAATCAAAGTTTTCTCACAATCCGCAAATTCGAGTTCGTCGGGGTCTGAATCAAATTTGACACAAATATTAATGCCAACATTAGAGAGAAAGGAAGATCCCATATAATAGAACCCATTTGATGTGTGGTCGTATTTTATATTCTACCATTCTTCGCTTCGTTAATGTTATTCACCTCATCATTGGTATTGATTAAACTATAAACATTCGAATATATATTTGCCAAAAAACCAATATTATGAGTATTAATTGGAACTGGACTATTTGGCACAACGTTTGGTTGAACTTAAGAACGAATATCTTTGTGAATTGCATTCGCATAATCATATTAGGGAATTTATCCCAGTTGCAAATCACCAAAACTTATTTGACAAAGGGCTATTGGTAAAACTGCATACTTTCTTTAAGTATAACAAAATATATTACAAACAACAAGGTCTAACACTTTCTAATATCCCATGCATATCTTATGAAGGGCGTGTAAATCAATTTTGGGTTAGTTCCAAAAAATATGATACGATTTATCAACCATTTCTTCCAACATGGGGACTCTCAGCACTTGTAATGACTCTAGTTGCAAAGGATTTGGGATTTGAAAATATCATAGATATCGGATCAGGTGATGGAAGATTGATATTTTGCGGTAGTATACTTGGTCTTAATTCTACAGGAGTAGAGATTGATAAAGATCTATGCGACCTCCAAAATAAAATATCTAATTCCAGTAACGTAAAATATGAAGTCATTAATGGCGATTCGAATTCAATAGACTACTCGCAATTCAAACTAGAAAATACCATTATTTTCATTTCTGCATTACCTGACTCAGGTGAAATATTATCCAACGGCATGCTAAATCACTTGAAAAAATATAAAGCGAAATTGCACAACGTAGGTATTACGCTAATGGGAAGTCAAGCCTACAGATCTTCACGAGATAAATCTAAGTGTGGGTGGGGAAAATTCATAGATGACTCTGGACTGAAAATATTGAAGTGTATAAGCCTTCCCAGTTCATGGACACTTGACGAAAAAAAAGAAACACCATATTTGTTTACACTTTTTAAATGCTGAATATTGTAGAGGCGCCGGATCCTCAATCCCAACATACGTCGGTACCCGCGACGCTATCGGTTCTAAAAGTGGGTTCTTTCTATAAGAGAATATAAGTAAGCTTTAAAGTTTTACATTTTTCATTTTATAATTTTTATTACTGGTCAATCCTAATAGGAAAGGTAGTGAATTTAGCATATGAGACCTGTTTTGCTTACAGTGGATGATAATCCACAAGTAGTTCGAGTCATTGAACGTGATTTAAAACAGCATTACGGTGATCGCTATAGTGTCCTCAAAGCAGAATCCGGTCAAGAGGCTCTTAAACTAGTTAAAAAACTAAAGTTACAAAATGAGTTATTGGCACTTCTCTTAGCAGATCAAAGAATGCCTCAGATCTCGGGGGTGTCTCTCATAGAAGAAGTGATGAAAGTATTTCCGGAAGCTAAACGTGTATTACTTACGGCTTATGCAGATACTGACGCCGCCATAAGATCCATCAATAAGGCCAAAATTGACTATTACCTCGTGAAGCCATGGGATCCACCAGAGGTGCACATGTATCCAATACTTGATGATTTGTTAGACGACTGGTGGGCTTTGGCTAAACCGCCCTTTGAAGGCATTAGGATTATAGGTTTAAGATGGTCACCAAAATCTTACGAAATAAAGCATTTCCTAGCGAGAAACGGCATTCCTTATCAGTGGTTGGATATGGAGGCTAACGAAGAAGCTCATAGACTGGTATCTTATCTTGAATCAATCAGTAAAGATGACACTCTTGGCCCTCACTCTACTTCTGCAATTGAAAATACTGTTAGCGCATTGTCTATTCTTGAAAATGATAAAACCAATAACAATAACACTGAATCGTCGTTCTCTACTAAATCTACATCTACACAGTCACATTCGTCCATCACGCACCTACCACTTGTCATTTTTCCTGATGGCTCATATTTGCAAGAACCATCTAATACACAGCTTGCAGAAAAAATTGGTCTTAAAACACGTGCGCAGATGCCCTTCTATGATTTGATAATTATTGGCGCGGGTCCAGCTGGCTTGGCGGCAGCAGTATACGGAGCCTCAGAAGGTCTAGGTACGCTATTAATTGAAAGACAGGCACCTGGGGGACAAGCAGGCATGAGCTCTAATATCGAAAATTACCTAGGATTTCCTTCTGGTTTAAGTGGCAGTAATCTCGCTCGGCGTGCTGTTGCTCAGGCAGCTAAATTTGGTGCCGAAATCTTAGCTCCACAGGAAGTTGCCAGTTTACGAGTTGATGGTCCCTATAGAATCGTTAAACTAAATGATGGAACTGAGATAAGCTGCCATGCCCTGCTTATTGCCTGTGGGGTATTATACCGACAGTTAAATGATGTAACGGGAATCGAAAAACTAACTGGGTCTGGCGTTTATTATGGAGCATCTATGGTAGAAGCATTGTCCTGTAGGGACGAAGATATTTTTATGATTGGGGGAGCTAATTCTGCAGGGCAAAATGCAGTTCATTTTTCAAAATATGCTAAAACAGTAACACTTGTAGTTCGAGGGGATTCTTTAAGCAGGAGTATGTCGCAATATGTCGTAGACCAAATACATGAAACAAAGAACATACATGTAATATTGAATTCAAGAGTAACAGAGGTACAGGGTGAAAATAGACTTGAATTTATAACCATAACGAATACTCAAACAGGACTGGTACAGAAATTTCGCACTCATGGACTCTATATATTTATTGGTGCTGTGCCGCATACTGATGCTCTTGTTGGACTAATAGCGCGAGATGCAAATGGCTTTATTCTGACTGGGCCTGATTTGATCGATGGTGGACGTGAACGTCCTCAGGGATGGACTCTGAAACGTCAACCATTTTTGCTTGAAACCAACATTCCGGGAATTTTTGCTGCAGGGGATGTGCGCCACGGCTCTATGAAGAGAGTAGCAGCAAGTGTAGGTGAAGGCTCCATTGCGGTTCAGCTTATACATCAATACTTAAAGAAGGTGTAAAATAGTACTCATGTCAGGTAACGATAGCGATAAAAATAATAACGTAGAAGTTAAGATCAAGCATGGAAATATGACTATTGATTCTGATACTAACAACAATGGGATGACCCATGACCACGAGGCTTTTGTTCATCAAATAAGACTTTTTTCAGGACTAACCAGCCAGGAATTACAATCCATTCAAAAGGGAAAGGAGGTATGGTTTGAGGCAGGTGATAAAATACTGGCAGAAGGAGAACATGATACTTTTTATGTAGTTCTAGATGGCAGGGTGGACATAATACTGAGAGATGGATCTAAAGAAGCAGTGCTTTCCACTTATAATTCAGGAGACCATTTTGGAGAGTTGCCGATTATTCTCGGATGGGCAAACCATAGTTGTGCTGCTTACGCTACAGAGAAAAGCCATCTAATGAAGTGGAGTCAAGAAGAATTCTGGCGAATGATCTATAGTTCTCCTATGCTAACTAGAAAGATTTTGACTTCAATGGCTCAGGTCCTTAAAACGTTAGAGACTGTATTACAACAGAATCAAAAGCTTATAGCGCTCGGCGGGTTGGCTGCTGGCCTTGCCCACGAGTTGAATAATCCTGCGGCAGCGGCTAATAGAGGGGTGGCACAATTATCCGACTCTATCCAAGAGTGGAGATCTCTTATTCAGAAGTTAAATGAGCAGGAGAGCATTACTTCTACCCAGTGGTCATATCTTTCTAAATTAAGAAAAGATACTTCAAAGTTCGATTCAAACGGCACCAATGTTCAAAAAAGCACTACTAACATTCACTACACTGCGGATGACGCGTTAAAACAAACCGAAAAGGAAGACCAAATCGTTGAGTGGCTTGGCTCTCATGGTATCAATGATGGATGGAAACTTGCATCTGACTTGGTTAATTTTGGAGTAACTATAGATAAGCTAAATGACATAGTTACCAACGTTATTCTTCCCCATCTAGCAAGTGCAAGTAGAGATACAAAGACTGCGAATCAAAATTTTTTGCTTGAAGATATTCTAAAATGGCTTAATGCTACCAAAAGAGTGGATCAAATGCTCTATGAGATCAAGATTAGTACTACACGTATTAGTGAGCTAATCTCTGCCGTAAAATCGTACTCATATATGGATCAGGCGCCCTTGCAAGATGTCAACATTCACGATGGAATAGAAAGCACATTAACTATGCTTGGGCATAAATTGAAGAAAGCAGATATAACAATTGTCAGAGAATATGAATCTGGATTGCCACATGTAAATGCCATTGGAAGCGAATTGAATCAGGTATGGACAAATCTTATAGACAATGCGATAGAGAGTATAGGCAGTCACGGAACTATTTTAATTCGTACAAAAAACGAGCGAAAAAGCCATGTGCTTGTAGAAATAGTGGATAGCGGGAGTCAAGGAATTCCTGAGGAAATACAGCCCCGTATTTTCGAACCATTCTTCACAACCAAACAACTTGGTGAGGGAACTGGTCTTGGATTAAGTATAAGCCACAGGATAATTGTGGACACTCACAAAGGAGATATGCGCTTTAGCTCAAAGCCCGGTCAGACTAGTTTTCAGGTTCGTATTCCTATAATTTACAAAGGGATTCAACAAAAATATTGGGATTGGGTTAAGCCGGAGGATACATCTAGCATGACTAATGGCAGTAATGTTGCTTAAGAGTTGACCAAATGGTAGTAACATCAATAGACCATTTAAGAAAGATAATCTAAAATACTGCTAAATGTGACTTTGTGGCATGTTAAGATCTATGTGCAATGATATTTAACCTAACGAAATCTAGGAACCATCTTGCACTTGAATT
The DNA here is from genome assembly GCA_035454925.1 of Nitrososphaeraceae archaeon. Lineage (GTDB taxonomy): Archaea > Thermoproteota > Nitrososphaeria > Nitrososphaerales > Nitrososphaeraceae > TA-21. The sequence continues at coordinate 5,618 of DATIFZ010000033.1, read as the reverse complement.
ATTATTACCGCATTTTTCGACTTTATCCAAAAACACATCCAAAAATAGGTTTTTTAATTTATCAATGTCGGCATCATCATTATCTCGACATAGATGGTCTAGATAGGATTTCATTACTACTGTTTTTACAAATTTAGAATAGACTCGGCGATTTGGGAGAATTACTTGATCACTACTTGAGAATACCCTTGTATTTACATAGCCTGTTTGCTGTAGTAACTTGTATGTTTCATCAAGCTTGGGAAAATACCATGGTTGCCTCCAATCAGTAAAGTGTTCTTTGAATTGGTCTAAATGTGTAACTTGTTCTAACATTGTGATGATTTGTTGTAAATTTCCATACCCCCCACATTGGATTAATAATTGGCCATTACTACTAGAATTGTTGTTACTATTACTGTAGACACTTATTTCTGTAATCTTATTACTATCATTCATTGGCTTTAGCATCTCCCAAAATTTTTGAAATGCTTTTCTGTGATCCTGTATCCAGTGAAAAGCAGAATTAGAGAAAATAACATCTAATTTTCTTGGAATCGAAATATCTGTAAAGCTAGACTGTATTATTTCAACGTTATCTAAGAATTGAAGATTGCTTTTTGCTTGTTTTATCATATTAGAATCAATATCAACAGCATAGACCTTTCCTCTTGGAACTAGTTTAGCTAGTCGTCTTGTGAGTAATCCCGATCCACAACCCGCATCCATAACAATTTCATCTCCGCGCCATTTTCGCCATTCAAGTACCTGTTGACCCCATCTATATTGAACTAGACGTGAAACCTGGTCATATGTACGTGCATCCCAAGAGCCATTATTTCTATTTCTCAATAGTTTGTATACTCGCTATTACTTCTAACTCATTATTAATAAAATATTAGAAATTTGACATTAGGAGACTTGATGTTATGGTCCGATTATCATATGTACAGAATTTTAAGTTGAGTTATTACACATTTTTTAATGTGTGCTGTTACGATATATTAGATACTTAGACGCTTATGTTTTAAGATATATTGTTCTATGGTTGTTATCATATACATATCAATTATTTTTTGATAAAAATGTATGCAATAGTTCGCATGTGATAGCTGGTTTCTCAGCAAAGGGTGCATGTCCAGCATCTTCTATGATCTCAACTTTGCATTTATTAAGAACTTGTCTGAATGGGTTACTATGTTCCATTGGTATCAAGTTATCATTGCTTCCCCATATGATCAACGTAGGAACATCTTCGATGGATTTTAATCTAGACAAGTCAATCTGCGTAGTAGTACTATTTTTAAAAGCTGATTCAAAAGGATATTTTGCTCCTGGCGAGTTAATCCTCGTTATAAAAGTGTAGATCACCGCAGGTAACACTTTCCAGGGCTGAGACACCAGCTGTTCAAATACATTCTTTACATTGTCATATGATGTATATTTAGCAGCATAAAGATATTGCTCAAGTAAAGGAGTTGGTTCTTTCAGAAAACCTGAGGAATCTATCAACACAAGTTTTTCTATCAGTTCTTTATTTCTTATGGCAAATTCAACAGCTATATATCCTCCAAGTGAGTGTCCTACTAATGTAATTTTTCCATCATGAGTATTTAGCCCTTTTTTGTCGATAAATTCAAGGATGAATTCAGCGAATTTTTCAATGGTATAATTAACATCTGCAGGCTTATCACTTAGTCCAAAGCCCACTAAATCAACAGCTATTGTGTGATAATAGCTTGATAGTGCTTCTGGAATATCTAACCACCTATCTGCCGATGAACCAAGTCCATGTATAAACAAAATGTGTCTATCAGAAGTACGGCATCCTTTTGATTCCAAGTATCTCATTTTAATATTATTATTTAGCAAAATTGATTTGTCTTCCATCAATATGTAGGATTAATTATACCTCTTATATGTGCATCTTCTTGACCTCTTCTGTCTTGGTAATGATATTAATTACATCTTTCAAAGACTCATAGAAGATATACATATTTGTAATTTGATATCTATACATTGATGTGACCAATCTAGGTGACCATTCTCCGGAAAGTTAAATTTATTCTTGATAGAGTGATTTTCCTGGATTTGGGTAGACTATGTAGCCAGTTTTTCTGTGTTGTATCCTTCATTAACAGTAAACTACCGTGTTCAAGTAATACTGAAATAATTTTTTTACTTTGTTTATGCTTAAACGAGAATTTCCGCTCAGCCCCAAAACTTACTGAAGCTATGGAGCTATTATCTTCAATTGATTTTTCGTCATCGCTATGCCATCCTATACCTTCATTACCGTCATGATACAAGTTCAATAAACAGGAATTATATCTTGTATTAGAAAGCTTTTCTACAATTTGTTTAAGGTTTACAAGTTCTCTCGTCCAAGGCAATGCTTGCTTTATTGTATTTGAATAAATATACTCATATTTAGAATCGCCATACCAAGCAGTTTTTCTTTTGGTAACTATATGTTTTCCGAATACTACTACTTCATCATTCTTCCATGGAATATTTTGTAATAATGAATGAAAGTATCCATTCTCTTCATCAAATGTAAAGATCTTACCGTAATAATAAGCGGCACCATCTATACCCAGTAAATTAGCTAAATGGCTTTCAATAAGAAAATATTTTTATTATCTTATACTTAATGTTTATGAATCAGAATTATCTTGTTTTAAAAGTAAAAGAATAAAATCATATATGTCTAGTGGCATTACCCTTATTCATAAGTGGTTTCATCAAATAACGGTTCACCGCCGTCTTCTAACAATGTAGCAGATATCTACCCTGTAGAAGTGATTTTAGCTAGTTGGGCGGATAGATTTGTGGCATGGTTAATTGATTTTATAATAGTATCGATAGGTTTAGGAATTTTGTTTGCAGTATTAGCACTTCCATTTTGGTTCCCTGATTATAGTAACGGTATTGCAATTGTTCACAGAAACTTTGGATCGTTTCACTACCTTCTGTCAAGCAGTGCTTTCTTTGCATATTGGACTTATTTTGAGCATAAGAGCGGACAATCAATTGGTAAGAGGCTCCTCAAAATAAAGGCCACAGACGTGTCTGGCAAGAATGTTAATATCAAAAGTGCTGCATTAGAAAGCTTTGGAAAATCATTCTTGCTACCTCTAGATGTAATCTTTGGATGGCTTTTTACTAATAACAAGAGACAGAGAATTTTTAACAAAATAAGTAATACTATAGTGATCAAATTAAAGGCCAAAGAAGACCTAACTGAGAATATTAGATATAGAAAGGACTAGCGCAGGGATGAATAGGTTCTAATGCGTCGGGATTAGTTCCCTGCATGTACTAGGGTTGCATTACTTCATATTTAGATTTTTGTTCTGATAGATGAAAATTAAATCTATATAGCTTCCTGCGAATCGCCATTTGCTACCGCTCGTTCTTTGCTATATGACATCTATTAATTACTTAATTTACTCAAAGTCTGACATAAGAAATTGCATGGAGTGTATTCAAGAAATATATCTTCAGCTTTCAAACCATGTACCTTGATAGCATGATCTGCCCCTTTGCTCAAGATTTCCTCTTCTGTTTCACCCTCAATCACGTAATCGCAATCCAATCCTGTTTCACGGCAGATTAGGGTAAACAATTCAACAGGTAGACTCTCAACCACATAAAGTATAAGTTATCTCATCGAGAAGCCTGAGAGCTCCAAAATCTAGCTCCCAATTTGGTCTTTGAAGGTTTATTTAATATGCTTGGATAGAGTATGTGTTTTGAAGCTATTATCGCTAAACGTCGGCCTTCCACGTCAAGTGAAATTCCAGAATGAAGTTGTAACTACTGGAATCTTTAAGGAACCAGTAAGTGGCCGTGTAAAATTACGGAAACTTAATCTCGACGGAGACAAGCAGGCCGACTTAACAGTACATGGCGGTGCCGACAAAGCCATCTATGCCTATGCACAAGAACATTATAGTTACTGGAATAAGGAACTCCATGGCATGTCATTGCCTTGGGGTATGTTTGGTGAAAATTTTACTACACAAGGAATGTTTGAAGAAATGGTTAACATTGGAGATCAATTCCAGGTCGGAACAGCGAAAGTTGTCGCAACTCAGCCTAGGATGCCATGTTATAAACTCGGAGTAAAATTTGGAAGAATGGATATTATTAAAAAATTTCTGGCAAGTGGTCTTACGGGTATCTACTTCAGAGTAATGAAGGAAGGAGAGCTAGAACAAGGTGATGAAATCAAGCTTGTCAAAAAAGATGAAAATAATGTTACGATAAAGGATATTGTCAGATTATACACTGTAAATAAGGATGATCTTCAAACAATGGAACGCGCCGTCAAGGTTAAAGATTTACCAAACGGTTGGAAGTTTCATTTCATCGATCAGTTAAAGCAGGCAAGAAAAAATTGATAGCCATCATAACCTGGTATGTAACCAAAAGATAGGATCCATGAAAAGCAAATTAATAGATAATTATGGTAGAATTGCAAAAAAGCTAAGGATTTCTGTCACAGACAAGTGCAATATGAGATGCGGATATTGTATGCCCAAGGACAATACAAAGTGGTTTGATACTAATGAGGTTCTCTCTTTTGAGGAGATAATTAGGCTTTCATCTGTTTTTTCTAAATTAGGGATTGAAAAAATAAGAATAACAGGGGGTGAGCCACTGGTTAGACCTTCAATAGAAAACCTAATTGAATCAATTGCAAAGATAGACAGCATTAAGAGCATTGGGCTAACAACCAATGGGTTACTACTTCTAGAGAGATTGGAAGCATTAAAATCTAGTGGCCTTGCCAGCTTGAATATTAGTCTAGATTCATTTAAAGAAAACAGATTTAAGATGATGACGGGGGTCAATGGATTAGACAAAGTCATAAGTTCTATACAAAAAGCAAAAGATGTTGGATTTGATGTAAAGATAAATACAGTTGTCGTCAGAGGTTGGAATGATGATGAAGTTGTTGAATTTGCCAATTTTGCAAGACGCACGGGGATCACTGTCAGATTTATAGAATTCATGCCACTGGATGGCACAGGGATATGGAGAAACGATCTTGTTTTTAGTAAAAATGAAATAATCGAAAAATTAGAATCCAATATTGGAAGAATCTTTCCCGTCTCGGAACAAGAGATGTCAGCACCTGCTAAACTCTATTCTTTTTCTGATAGAATAGGGACCGTAGGATTCATTCCCTCTGTAACAGAGCCCTTCTGCAGCCAGTGCGATAGGATAAGATTGACTTCTGATGGAAGATTCCTTACATGTCTATTTGAAAACCCAGGTTACGATATCAAGAGCTATCTACGAAAAGGAGCATCAGATGAGGAGCTTGGTCATTGCTTAATTCACTGTATGACTATGAAACAGGAAGGGATAGCGAGTCTGATAAGAATTAATGGTCTTAAGCCAAAACTAAACCTTATGCATACAATTGGTGGATAAGCTCAAATTGAGATCGGATATTCCAGGTAACGACAAAATAAAAGTCAGATTATTTGCAATTTTGAGAGAATTGGTGGGTGAAAGAGAAATAACAATAATTGTACCTACTGGCATCACAGTAAACCACTTGAATAATGAAATATTAAAAAAGTATCCGCAGCTAAAATCGTTTAGTAACAAATTTGTAACTTCTG
>DATIFZ010000032.1:0-35568 GCA_035454925.1 Nitrososphaeraceae archaeon | reverse complement strand
TACGAGAGCGGAAATCAATCTTATACATTTTATAGCCAAGCAAAAGTAAATCTGTGGAAATGTGACAAATGCACGATGAAGTTTGGCACCTTTAGAAGTTTGAGAAAACATAAATCTGAGGTACATGCCTATTGAATGTCTATTGAATTCTCAGATTAGCGCCAACTCTTGAAAATAATAATTTTTTAATTGCATCTTTTCAAAAGTCCCTTTTATGAGAAAATATCTTAACAAGTTGGTCGAGAATTCTCGCAGTTGCTCCCCAGATGACTTCATTCTTATACGTAAATTTAGGTAAATGCGAAATAGAGTACTCTTGCTGATGGTTTACATCATTTTCTCTACTCTTCAGAAGCGATATTAGGGGAGCATCAATAATTTTTTCGACTTCATAATTTGTAATTGTTATCCCTGGAATGTTATCTAGTAATGCCACGTACGGATAGATAATATATTTAGAAGTCAGAGTTTTTTCTGCATTCAAACTTCCAATAACCTGTTCTCTTTTGATACTCATACCAAGTTCCTCTTCTGTCTCTCTTATCGCAGTTTGAAGCATATTGACGTCTTCTTTCGTAAAGTTTCCTCCTGGAAAGGATATCTCACCGGCGTGATTTTTCACTAGTTTTGTCCTCCTTATTAGAAGGACATACGGATCGCCTTTTGTAAAATGAATTGTTATCATTACCGAAGCAAATTTGAATTGTCTTTGCTGTGAAGGTAAAATTAGTTCCTTACGTAAGAAAGGATATATCAAATCTTTGACTAGCTTTTGATCATACAAGGGAGCATCATCTTGTCTGTAAATAGATTCATAAATTATAAAATCTATCTGAGGGTGGTTTTGAAATTTAAGTGAAATTTCAAGATTATAAATTAAGGATTTAATTACGATAATTATTGTAAGATATTGATGGAGATCAAAATTATTTATGAAATGAATCCTCCAAAGGTTCTTTACGATAATCACTATGATAACGACACTATTAGAAAGAATGTAGATATTTTCATTTCAAAAACAAAACGTATATCAGAATTTGTAGATGGAATACATTTGACTGATAATGTACTTGGAATACCAAGAGTTTCTAGTTTGATGCTTGTGTCAATGCTCAAAAACAATGGGATTACAAAGCCAATAAGCTGTACATGTAGACTTTACGACAAAAATCTTATCTCTGTATTGCAATTTGTTACAGATGCCATTTTGTGTGGCGTATACAGCATACTAGTCCTTCGTGGAGATGACCCCATTATTGGTACTAAATTTTTCAATATATCGCCCTCCAAGGCTATCAAAACTCTCTCAGAACATAATTTTGATAATTACATCAAACTTGATTTGTCATTTCCAAATAAAGTCAGTGATACAATGAAAATCAAAAATAAACTTGAGGCAAAGCCACGTGCGTTTGTTACACAATCAATAAGCAGCATCGACAATTTGAGAGACATAGTCAAAGTGTCTGCGCCCTACGGTATTGATGTTATACCGTGCATAATGTGCCCATCAAGTAGAAACGAAATATCCGCACAGAACATTGGTTTGGATTGGAGTTCTTACAAAGAGAAGCCAGAAAATTTTATTCACCAAGCGGCTAGTTTAACACACAAGATTCTTTTGTGTTCGCCAAATAGTTTTGAGGATGGCCTTGGCCTTGTTAGAAAAGTAAGGGATGGTTAGTCAGTTTTTTGTTTTCGTGCTGCACTAATTTCGCTTCTTAACTCCCCTAAAACTTCACGGTAGTATGGTTTGAGTTCGTCATCTTCCGTAAGCCTAGGTCGTCGATGATCCACTTTAATTTCTCTTTTGATTTTTCCCGGTCTATTTGTGAACACAAATACTCTATCTCCAAGACATACAGATTCCATTATATTATGGGTTACAAAAATGATATTTTTTCTGGTTTTAGACCAGATTAGTTGTAATTCTACTGAAAGAAGGTCTCTGGTTTGAGAATCAAGAGACGCAAACGGTTCATCCATTAACAAGATTTCGGGGTCCATAACAAGCGCCCTGGCAAGCGCTACTCTTTGCTTCATTCCCCCAGATAATTGGTAGACATAAGAATCAGAAAACTTTGTCAATTGCATTGTTTCAAGGTGAGCAAGCGCTATTTGACGCCTCTTTTCTTTCTGCAGACCAGCTATCTTAAGGCCGAATTCAACATTTTCGACTACTTTAAGCCAAGGAAACAAGGCATTCTCTTGGAATACCATTATTCGATCTGGGCCAGTGCCTTCGATTCGATGACCATTCAGAATGATTTCGCCTTCAGTTGGTTTGTCAAGTCCAGCTAGAATATTCAGAAGAGTTGATTTTCCACATCCTGATGGACCTACAATGCACACAAATTCACCATCGTTTATCGTAAGGTCAATATTTTCAAAAGCGGTGACGTATTCAGTCTTATTTGATCTAGAAGTTTTAAATTCTTTTGATAAATTTTTAACCTGTAATTTCACGCAAATTCTCCTCTAGAAAACAATTAAGCTTGAATGCACATATCATATAATATTCTATCTTAATCACGATATTTCTATGAATTACTATTTATTTGTAAAGGAGTGCGATTATTTCTCTCGGAGACGCATTTGTTTTGAACCCTTTTTCGTTCATAATAGTTTTTGATGACTGAAATCCATTACTACCAAGAGTGCTAATTACTTTTTCCAAGGAGATGGAACTTTTTTTTGCCGACGATGCTATACTATCTGTCTCAAAATATGCAGGTATTGGAAGTTCGGAGGCGCAAATTTGCATCATTTTAAGTAATCTATTATAATCATTTCCTGGCGATGTGCCATTTTCGGTATTTTTCAAATCATTTAACATAGAATTAACAAAATCAGTATCAAAAAGACTATCTATCCAAAGTGGTCCGGCAATAACACATTTGGCACCGCACAAGTCACATATTGAATTCTGTTCCCTGATTTTCTCAACCCTGCGAAATTTACACTTCTGACAGTGTTTAATAAATCCTATTTTTGACGAAACAGTGTTTGCAAGTGAACTACTAAATGTTATTTTCAGATACACTCTAAGATAGTGAAGATTACTGTGACAAAAATACGGAACAACTGATAGATCATATCTGCCAGCATTCAGGGCTATAAAAGATACCAAAAGTCGTACCCCGACTTCGTTAGAATATTCAGTTCTTATTGGGAATCCGTAATACTTCCGATAACACACGCTTGGGTAAACTCCACACAATACTGCTGTATCTGTTGCTGTAATGGATATCAATCCGCCATTACTAACTGATCTCAAAACACAATCAACATAGGGTGATGGACTGCCAAATGGATCTAAATCAACAATATCAAATCTTCGAATTTCACGTTCTTCAAAGTTTAAAAATTTGCAAACATCATTAGTTTTAAAAATGCACTTATTCTGAACATGATTTAATTTCGCACTTTCTTTTGCAAATTCGATAGCAATTGGATTTAAGTCATTAAGGTAAATCGTTTCTAATTGTGAAACCTCTATGGAAGCTCGCAAACCTCTTGCACCAACACCGCAAATTGAATCCGCTAATGTTTTACTTTTCGAAGATGAAGTGTAAACTTTATACACCAACATCGAAATATCTCGATTCCATTTTGCATTCGGGTTGAAGAAAGCAGGATTCTTAGGTGGAACCTTTTGGGAGAGAGCTGAACTTGGAACTAAGAGTGATGTTTTACCCTCTTTTATCTCTGAAACGTAGCGATTCAATCCTTGTTGATATTCAATAACTTTTGGCTCCTAATATATCATCATCCCCATAGGATAAGGATAAAAAGCAACAAATATTGATTTGAGTTGAGGGGATTAGAGTTCACTGAAAACAAGAACATTATTTGTGGAGTAGATGAAGCCGGTAGGGGGTCTTTATTAGGTCCAATAATAGTCGCCGGAATCAGTGTAAGTAAGAAATCCATTTCTGAATTGGTTGAGAAAGGAATTAAAGATTCAAAATTGCTTAGTCCTAAAAAGAGGCAAATCCTCTTCGGACATGTTATTGGCCTAGCCGAATCAATCTGCATCTGTAAGATTGGAATTGAGGATATTGATTTTCATGTGTCTAAAAACAATCTAAATCTTCTAGAAGCAGAAGCTATGGCAATAGCGATTGGTGGTATGGATTCTTACAAGACCTATGTTGATTCATGCGATGTAAACCCATCTAGATACAAAAGAACAATCAATAGCTTTCTTAAAGGAAATAATACAAAAGTGATTTCAATGCATCATGCAGACAGGTTAAATGTTGTCGTATCTGGAGCATCCATAATTGCAAAGGTGATACGCGACTCTGAAATAAGCAAAATTCGCCTCAAATATGGCGATGTGGGAAGTGGATATCCTTCCGATAAAAAAACCATGAAATTTGTGCGAGAATGGTTTGAACAAAACAGGGAAATTCCGCCATTTGCAAGAAGGTCATGGAAACCTGCTCAACTCATATTATCTCGTTCTGTTGTGCAGTAACTCCTAAACAGGACTAAAAATTGCTTCTACCATTGCATGATCCTTGTCAAACGGAGCTAGATCTATATTTTGCTTTATTCTAAATGATTGCCCTTCTAGTCTCCTAATTTCCTGGGAAATCACATTTTTTGGAGACATGGTGACATCAATACTTCTAGTCTTAATTACAAGTAGCATTGGTTTTCCCTCCTTAAGGTATATTTTGCAATTATCGATTGCAATGTTCGTCTGATCTGGTTGGGCTATATCACAATACACGAGATCCATTTTGTCGTATATAGAAAAGTAACTTCTCGGTTTTCTTGCATCTTCTATGATTGGAATAACATTGGTTCTCTTAGACGAAACATTTGAGATTAATTCTCTTGCAACTCTAGCGGAGGATTCAACCGCAAATATTTTACCATTGTGTCCAAGTATATCCGATAGGTGACTGACCGTAGTTCCTGTTGATGCGCCGAGATATAATATGTTACTAATTTTGGAGAAATCAAACTGCAGACCTTTCGTATAAGCTGCTGCCAACTTACTTCTAAATGGATCCCATGTCCTGTACTCATTTCCATTTTTGGAAACTAGTTTCTCACCGTAAAGAGTAGTACCCTTTAACATGTTAATAGTTGCTAAATGAGATTTACCGTTTACAATAACGTGCCTAATAATGTCTACGTTTTTCATGTCGCATCTTTCGTCTCTTAAATTGCATTGATTTTTTTGGTCTCCTTTTATCAAACCTGGGTCTCTCATCAAACGATTCTCTCCCTTTTGGAGGCTCGTGATAAATCCTTTGAATCGTCTCAATCCTTTTTGTTAGTTTATCCAATAGCGAATTATCTAACGCAGCCTCACGATAGACGTCAATTCTCACTGCTATGGCTATTTTAGCAGAAAGGGCGCGAGCAATTTTTCCTCTTTGCCATTTTGGAGCTGAGTTAACCGAAGGATGTTGAAATATCAGGCCATGCTTTGGCGGTCTTGCTCCTGTCTTAAGTGCACGGAATAAGGCTTTTTCAGCACCAATTATTTGAATCGTACTTGATGGCATCTGAGCCAATTTCAGTAGAGTACCTGCCTTAGCTATCAACCTTGCACCAATGATTGCAGTAAGAATATTCTTCAAGTTTGGTGCAAGTGTTTCCATCAAGTTCTCTACCGAATTTGATAAATCTGTTCTTAATTCTGATAACTGAATTACTTGTGATGCTAAAATTCTAAGCGATTTAGCACTCTCGTCGGTTAGACTTCCTCCTTGACTTTTTGATATAGCTTGTTTAATTAATTCAATTTTCTTGTCTGGTACCTCAAGTTGAGTTAAAAGCTCACTGGTAATACTTTCCCTAGGTCCTGCATCCTTTACGATGGCGGAATATGTGATAGTATTCTGGAGTATATAGTCCAATTCTGGAAAATGAAGACCATACCATTCACGGATCCTGGTACTAATTGTATTAATTATTTCGTCCAATTCATCTAGTGTATTGACTGCCTGAACCAAGTGTTGATCTAATTTTTCAGAGGTTTCTTTTACTTTCATAGATGAAAGGTTTATGGCAAATTTTTGTAGAGCTGTGGATAACTCTATTTTAGAATTAGAAAACCCGAACTTTACCATTAGATCCAATTTATTTTGATTAATCTCATCCTGTCGGGAATCTGACATTAATTTAACATTGATATTTTCAGTTTGAAAAATATGAATCAAGTTTTTGTTATTAACTCTCACCTGATCAAAATTTTTCAATTGGCCAATCAAATCTGTGAGATACGATTTATTACCTTGCAATATTGATGAATATTCAATTTCTGGATTGTCAAATTTCTTACGATATATTAAATTTGAATCCTCCAGGAGACAAATTCCAATTTCAAACAATATCACATTTGCAATTTTCAACTAGATCTTACAGTAAGTTAATTTGGTCACTAAAAAATCTAACATTATTTCCAGACTGATATTCAGAGTATTTAGATTATCGGCCATTATTCGCCAATGTTTGCAATCTCATCGCCGTGGATATCCTCATAATGAACATCACATTCACTCTTTGTTAGAAATTCTTTGGCACATACCTTACATCTAAAGGTACCCCCCTCATACTCTGACATATTAGAATTTGAAATTAGATCAAGTAAAAATATTTATCGGGTATTTAGGGTTTCCAATTCATTAGACTTTACGTCTTTTTTCAAAAAGAATGATTCAATTGATTCTTGTACTGACAATCCATCATGTACTATCGATCTTACGGCCTGTATCATTTCTACGGGATGATCAGATTGCCAGATATTTCTGCCCATATCCACGCCTGAAGCTCCATCTTTTATCGCATTAAAAGTAAGGTTTAGGGCATCTTTTTCTGGCAATTTCTTGCCGCCTGCAATTATGACAGGAACTGGACATCCTTCAACCACCTTTTCAAAGTTTTCACAATAATATGTTTTAACTACATGCGCACCTAATTCTGCAGCAATTCTACAAGACAAGGCAAGATATCTTGCATCTCTAGCCATTTCTTTTCCAACTGCAGTAACTGCCAAGACGGGTATCCCATATTTCTCACCCTCATTTACCAATTTGGAAAGATTACTTAGTGTTTGATGTTCATATTTGCTGCCTACAAATATTGACAGTGCCAGACATGATGCATTAAGTCTTATTGCTTCTTCGATAGATGTTGTAATTGTCTCTTTTGAAAGATCCTCTCCTAGGATGCTAGTACCACCGGAAACGCGCAGCACTATCGGAATATTCGATTCTGAATCTACACAAGTTCTTAAAACTCCCCTGGTGAGCATTAAGGAGTCTGCATATTGCAAGAGTGGCTTTATCGTCTTTTTGGGATCTTCTAATCTTTCAGTAGGTCCAAGAAAATAGCCATGGTCAACTGCCAACATGACTGCTTTTCCGTTCCGTTGATTAATTATCCTTGATAAGCGATTTCCAATTCCCCAATCCAATGTAAGATAACCTGACCCAATAAGTTATTTATATTTTGATCAAATGGATTTTATGGTGTTACTACCATCACCTTCATGGCGTCGAAGGCATCGTGGGCGCATTTGAAGGCATCACTAGTATTTTTAATTTGAAATCGATGTGTGATAAGGGGCAATAGGTCAATGGATTTATCAGACATTAAGGACAACGCCTGGTTGGTTTCTATTTCTGAAGTCCCGTAGCTTGGAATTATTATCTGTTCGTTGGAATAAAGGGAATTCAAATCCAGGTCAAACTTAGAACGAAATGATGGAACCCCAAAAAGCAGTATTTTTCCACCTCTTCTTGTTATTTTGAGTGAACTTTCAAATGCCTTTATGCTTCCAGTGGCTAAAATCGTGACATCGACACCTAAATTATTAGTATTCTTATTAATGGCGTCCTCAAGCCTTCCTTGATTGACGTTAACCGTATCTGCACCGTATTGTCTGACGAATCCTAATCTAAATTCATTGATGTCGGAAACTACTATTTTGTTTGCGCCCCACAACCTCGCCAACAGTGTATGCATCACTCCTGTGGGTCCTGCACCCAATATTGCCACATTATCACCGTGCTTTATGGAAATCTTGTTCAATCCCCTAATGCAACAAGCAAAAGGTTCTATCATAGCTGCTTCGTCGTATGAAATAGTATCTGGGAGTTTTAATACACCTCCATGTTCAATATTCCATTTTGGCACAACGAATTCCTCGGACAATCCACACGGGTCAATATTACTAGTTTGATAATTGTTGCACATTGTGTAGTTGCCTTGGATACAATACCTGCACGAGTAGCAACTTACATGATGATGTACAAAGACCCGATCTCCTTCTTGGAATTTTTTTATATTTTTACCAACCTTAATAACAGCTCCTGCCGGTTCATGTCCCACACGTAAGGATTTCATGCCATAATTTCCATACACCTTTTCTAAATCTGAGCCGCAAATCCCGCATGAACACATCCTTACTACTATTTCATCATCCTTACAACCAGGCATTTCTGATTCAACCAGAGTTATTTTGTTATCAATTACTTTAACTGTTAACATCCTAAATCCCTCTTCATGTCCCACTTGAATTAAAAAATCTAATATAATTTACTATATTACAGTTACTTTTTGATCCAAAATCGATAAGTTATTAATTCAGAGTCATTCAATTGTGGTACTATGTCGTTCAAAAGACTTGGAGCCGTAATATTACTCGTCAGTGATATGGATAAATCTATAAAGTTTTATCGCGATGTTCTCGAACTGCCCATTAAAAACACTTCATCTGAATGGGTAGAATTTTTTTCAAGCGGTACAGTTCTTGCTTTACATCCATCAAAAAACAAAAGCAGAACAAAAAACTCTGGGGTCTTGGTTGGTTTTATGGTAAGTAATCTGGAAACAGTGGCAAAGAATTTGAAAGACAAGAAAGTGGAATTTTTTAAAGAACCCAAGGAAGAATCATTTGGCAAGCATGCCATAATAGTAGATCCAGACGGCCATTTGATTTCCATAGCCGAAATTAGTTCAAAGATATCTGAAGGTTTTGATCTAATTGGATTGATTGGTGCTGAATAATACAAAATACGAGATATTTAATCAGTCTCAGTATTCAAATTTTCTTTGTACAATATCTCCATGTACCATGAAATTATCGAACAGATTATCATTTGTCTTTGATGCAAACACCACATAGATGTTTTCATTCTTATAGAGTACTATCAATAACTGGACACGGGTAGTTTCATCATCAAGTGTCAAATCTCCAGTTCCTTTTATTTTCAGGATTTGATTTGATGCCTGGTAAGTAATGTTGCTTGCACTTGTGGTAACAAACCTAACAACATAATTTTTGGTAATGTTATTCATAGCATTATTCAATACAATATTTCCAGTAAAGTTCGAAAATTCATCCCCTTTTATAGATAGGTTCCATGAACCATCCAACTTATAGTAATTTTTAAGTCCCAAATCTTTACCATTTGTACTGTCTGCAATTGATGAATTTTCTAATACATTTATTATCATTTTTGTAAGCGTATCGACCGGATTGCTAAGAGAAACAATATCGTCAATAGGATTGTTTGTATTGTTACTACTACGACTTACAGTAGAGATATTTGATTTAACTCCTGACACATTGTTTAACCCCAGAGAATATCCAGTATTTCCCAGTTCAGATAGACTAGTAGCGTTGTTAAAAATACCGCCATAGATCAAATTGGAATTTTGAGGAAGGAAGTTAACTGTGACTGATTCGTATCTATATAAAAAAAATACCACTGAAATTATTGATATTGCAATAATTAACAGTAGGAACAGGTTTTTGAAATTTGGTATTTGGTTAAATATCATGATTTTTTAGGTTCAGCTAAATTGATCATAAACAATGGAGTTTATTTCAATTGCGGTATAGTTACAGCACCCTCAGATGCAGATCGTGCTAACAGCATATATTTAGCAAGCACTCCATTTTTGTATCTTGACTTTACTGGTTTCCATATTTTTCTTCGCTTTTTGAACTCAACGGGGCTTATGTTCAGATCGATATTTCCTTTCCGTAAATCAATACTAATTTTATCTCCTTTTTTTATTAGCGAAATAGGTCCACCAACCATTGCTTCGGGAGAAACATGACCAATCATAAATCCTCTAGTAGCACCTGAAAATCTTCCATCAGTTACCATAGCGACTTCTGTACCAAGACCTTGTCCAACTAACGCTGCTGTAACGGCAAGCATTTCCCTCATGCCTGGTCCTCCTTTAGGACCTTCGTACCGAATGACAATTACATCGCCCTTCTTTATCTTTTGTTTTGAAATCGCATCAAATGCATCTTCCTCAGAATTGAATACCTTTGCAATGCCTTCGAATTTTGTTCGTTCGAGTCCTGCAATCTTAATGACCGCGCCTTCAGGAGCTAAGGTGCCCTTAAGTATTTTTAATGTACCCTCGTTATGAAGAGGTTTTTCGCAGGAGTACACTACGGGTTCGGAATCACGTAAAATTATTTTTTCAAGATTTTGTTTCATTGTATTGCCCGTGACGGTCATAGTATCTGGGTTAAGTAGTCCGTTTTTTAGTAAACTCTTGAGAATAATGGGAACTCCACCCACTTTGTCTAAATCTACCATTACATACATGCCTCCTGGTCTTGTATCAGCCAGGTGAGGTGTTTTTTTCCTAATCCTTTCAAAATCTTTCAGTTCGAGATGAACACCAACTTCTTTAGATATTGCAAGCAAATGAAGTATCGCATTAGTAGAACCCCCTATAGCGTTTGCAATCGCTATTGCATTTTCAAAGGCTTCAAATGTGAGAATTTCTTTTGGGCGCAGGTTATTTTCTAGCAATTGAAAGATTTGTTTTCCTGTCTCATAACAAATTCGGTTTCTCTTTTCACTTAATGCTGGCGGTGAAGCACTTCCAGGCAATGCTATTCCCAATGCTTCGCTAATACATGCCATCGTATTTGCAGTATACATGCCGCCACATGAACCCGCAGAGGGACATGCAACGTTCTCTAATTCTTTTAAATCTTCAAAATTAATTTTGCCTGCCTCGAAGGAACCTACAGCTTCATACACATCTTGAATGGTAACCTGTTTTCCATTCCAAGTTCCTGGCAGGATAGTACCTCCGTAGACAAATATGGCTGGAACATTAAGTCGAGCCATTGCCATAATTGTCCCTGGTAGACTCTTATCACATCCTGAAATTCCAACAATAGCGTCATACCTATGAGCTCGCATCATAATCTCAATTGAATCTGCAATAACTTCACGACTGACCAGAGACGCCTTCATTCCTTCATGTCCCATTGCTATTCCATCAGATACCGAAATGGCAGTAAATTCTCTAGGTGTACATCCAGAATCCTTTACTCCTGCTTTTGAATGCTGTGCCAAATCTCCCAAATGGATATTGCAGGGAGTTGCCTCATTACAAGTAGAGGAAACTCCTACTATGGGTTTTGACAAATCATAATCATTCAAGCCCATGGCTTTATACATTGCTCTATGTGGAGCTCGTGCTGGGCCGTTAACTACAGTTCTACTGATAAGTTCCATCAGTGAGATAGAGATTAATGCGTATTTTAATATAACATTGATACTAGTTTAAGTATCGATCAAAAAGGGTTATTACTCAACTAGAGCAAAAATCTTTACGCCATCAATTCCTTCTGTCTTAAATAATGTCTCGCACATTCCACATTCAGCATTGTTATTAGCAATATCTACCGCAGAGATGTCTTCATTTTTGTAGTCACATTTTGGACAGTTGAATGTGAATTTCACATTAAATTCGTATATTTCGATAGTTTCAGTCATCTATAGTTAGAAAAAAATTTGACATATTTAAAAGTCACGCAGGAGCATGGTGATATGACAAAAACATAAATCAGCAAAGGTCATGGATTTTATTTATTGAAGTCGGACATTAAATGTATTTTCTGCTCTATTATTAATAATGAGATAAGCGCCGTTAAAATATTCGAAGACAGCCAATTTGTGGCATTTATGGACAAATATCCCATCAATACCGGGCATACACTGGTTCTCCCAAAGAGACATCATGAAAATATTTTCACAATGGATGATGAAGATATTGGAAGGTTGTTTTCTACTGTTTCATTTCTTGCAAAGGGCATAGTAAAATCATTGGAGGCCAACGGGCTAAATATTGGTCAAAATAACGGGAGAGCTGCCAGTCAAATAGTACCGCATGTTCATGTTCACATAATACCTAGATACAATTTAGATTCTCCAAATGGGAGATGGCCCTCTCGAACCTTAATTTCAGACAAGGAGTTGGATAAGATTGCCCAAAAAATTAGGGCAGCACTTACTCTAAAGGGTATTAAAGCAAATTAGAAGACTAAAATTCATATGGCGTCTGTCAATGTGATGGCTTGAAACGTAGAAGGGCCCCAATACTTCCCAAACTTCCAAGTTGTGCACCTTCTTCTGTTTTTGCCGAAATGACTTCCATCTTGCTACCGATATTGGCAGACAATTCTTCAAGGAGATCTACGATATCTGTTTCTGTAATTTCTCTATCTTCACTGCCGCATTTAGGACATGACTTTGAGATCTCTGCTTGCTTAACAGCGATTAAATCTATTCTACCGATAAATTTTTCTTCAGTATTCCCGCATTTATTGCATTTAATCTCCAAATGCATATACGGTATTTCATCAGTAATAATCAAAGTGTCGACTATTCCACTTTTTAGCAAATTCAGAACATCATGAATGCCATAAACAGCTAGCCCGTGATCCGAATAAACTTGACCCATGAATTTCTTGACTAATTTCTTTTCCTCTAGTAGTCTATATTCAGAAATTATACCCTGCTCATTTACCTTCTCTAATAATTCTCTTACACCTTCACTTCCCGAGTAAGAACTATCGATTGTAGCCAGAACATTATTTTGGAGTCTGTAGTCAAGATATTCCTCCTTCAAAAAGTTCTCTTTTGTTGGTCCTGGACCTCCAACAATCAGACCATTAACTTTGTATTCATCAATAAAGATTTTTTGCGCATGTTCTGCGATTCTGTGGTAATATTCGTTTAATTCATTTTCCCTCAGTCTTTCAAATCTTCTTGCAGACTGTCCACCTTGTCTATGTTTTCCAGCTACCCCAGACGTTAGCGTGTCTATCACTTCCCATCTATCACCTGTTAATATTCCCAGTCCAGCCTCCTGACTATCTATAGCAAGAAGTCCTATCACTTTCTCATCTCGCATCATATCCTTGATATGATCTGTCCAAAAATGATCATCGCATCTATACAGATTAATCTGAATAGGTTTGGGTGGTAAGACTGAATAAAGTTCTATCTTTTCATTTCCAATTCCCTTGTTGTTAGGAATGGCGCCACAAAAAATCGCAAGACCATTCTCTGGTGTTACTTTATACAATTTAAGATGTTCTACTGTCTTGCTCAACGCATCCTGCACATGTGTTCTCGTTAGATCTGATTTGATATTTGATGCTGTGCCAGATTCATTTCTTAGTTGACCTATCACTTCATAAACTGGTCTTCTTGGAGGAATATACACCGTAACCAATTCAGTGCCGTGTCCTGTAATGTTTGACAGTTGATTTAACATCTTGGTTAGTTTGTATCTCTTTACAGAATCCCATCTTTTGTTGTGGGTGTCTTGGCTCATTTCTAATAGTATGAAATCTCTAAGTCTATATAAAATAAGGTTAAGGCTGACATTATTAGGTTACAAAATGTATGCCAGTCCATACCATTACTATAAAAACATGATATCAGAATAAGTAATCAGCAGATGCTTCCTAGGATAGATTACATCAAACAGGGAAGGATTAAACTGGGGTTGACTCAACGTGAATTGGCATCCCTATCCGGAATTAGTACTTCTATGATAAATCAAATTGAATCTGGACGATGCAAACCCAGCTATGATACGGCTAAAAGAATTTTCGAAGTACTTAACTCCCAAGAAGGAAAAACTTCACTTAAGGCTGGAGACATATGTAGCCATGAGGTGATTTCAGTACAGAAGGATGAGAAGTTACAGGTTGCAATTGAAATAATGATGAAAAATTCCATTAGTCAAATTCCTGTTTTTGACATGTCCAAAATTGTGGGAATAGTAAGCGAAGATATACTTGCAAGGAAGGTGCTAGAGAGTGATGATAAAAAAAATATTCACCAGGTGCCTATTTTACAAATAATGGAACCTCCACCGCCGATAGTTGACATAGCGACTCCTGCTAAGGCACTCATACCGCTTGTAAGATTTGCAAAATGTGTACTTGTGAGTCGCAAAGGAGAACTTATCGGAATTATAACTATAAGTGATACCTTAAAAATGGCAGAATAAAATTATATTTATTCGCTTAATCTTTCCAAGCCGACACAGCAGTCTGCATTTTTTAAGCAATTTTCACAAATATTAATGGCGCTTTCCTTCGGGAGCGTAGTCTCACACAGGGCACATCTTTTTTGAGTTGTGTTTAGCATATACGTACGATAGTCGATATGAGATATATATTTTCATGGCCTAACCACCTCTACTGTGAGATAAACCAGGTAACTATAATTCCTAAATCCTTAATGCAATCTTCTTTTCTTGATATCGTCAACGATCCACTTTGTAACCATTATCAGCCCAAATACTGGAAAACTACCTATAAACAAATATGGAAAAATGGCAAGAAAAACTGATGGATGAAATATTTCCATATCACTTAAAGTTCACTGCAGTATAATATAATTCTGTAGTTTGACTTTCAATTACATTCGAATTAACCGAAAATTATTGTGCTTGTTTTTGAACCTAATTATCTTGTATCGATTGTGATATTTGGATGAGATAATTTAACCAATCATGAAATATATTGATCCGAGTCAATTGTTAAATAATAATTTTTGATTTTAGATGTTTGTAGTTTATCATCCATAACTACTGTAAAACTTGACGTAGAAAGCGAAGTCATGTTTGTAGGTTCGGCAATAGCACTTGATGAGCCTATTATTTTACCATCCTTGTCATAGAATGATGCAATTGCAAGGACGTTTGTAGCAGTATCGTTACCTTTATTAGAAATCCTACCGTTAACATAATAATATCCAAAGATATCGGGCCGAGATTTAGAAGATGTTATAACTAGATTTTCTGATTTTACTGATCCGGCCTTACTCGTAATGTTGACATTGTAATTAGATACGTATTTGGATTGCTCGCCGTCTAGCAGTATTATTTCAAATGGTGAGATATCACCCATATTCAGAGACCTAACCGGAACTATTCCACTCCCATTGCCTATATTCTTTCCCATTTGGTCGTAGAAATTGGCAAATATCGCGATGTCTTGCTGAGGATGATCAGAGATATTTCTTATTTCGCCAAATAGATGAATTAATCCACTTTGATCAACAATTGTATTTGTTTGCAATACCTCAAAGTTCCCAACGCCGTAACTTGGACAATTTATTAATAATAGAAATAGGCCTGAAACAACCAGTATCCCTTTTAGGACTGAAAGAGATAGACCACAGGAAACTAACCTTCTAAAACATTCTATCAACCGGACATCTCAATGTACTGATATGTATAGGCATTATATTTCTGTTTCAATCCTGTATTCTAAACACAACTAATGGTGTTTTGACAGAAAATCTGCATAAACCATTTCCTGTTTGAAGGCAACCGCCAGATTATCATTTGATAATTGATCTTCAGTCTTATTTCCAGAGATTAGGTAATTCTTGAAATGTAGGTAGCTGGATGCTTCTGATTCCACTGAGCTAACAAACGAATCTCGGATATTTTCATATTCGTTTGGAACATCCAAGGCTTTAGCCTCATTCTCAAGTTCTGCAAATTGAGACAGGTACCTATCAGTAATAGATACCATTGTTAAATTGTCAAGTTCCTTCATATTCCACTTTCCAACTTCCTCTTGATAATTTCGTGTCAGGTCTCCTGACTTTGATGCCAAATCTCGAAGTGATTCGGTAAAAATTTGCGTATTACTCTTAAAAGGATTAGCGAATACATAAAACCCGATGGAAACAATTGCCGCCAATATTACTATGCCCAATGATGCTGTTTTGAATTTCAATTAGCGTTAGTTGATATTTTAATAATTAATAGTTTTTCAAACATCCACAATTACATTTGGAAAGATGAGAAAGACTCACTACGTGAATTGTTATTATCATTTCAGCCAGCATGCTGGCTTTCAAACTCTATGATCTCCTTTTTTTTCCATGATGTATAGTTACCGTGATCTGTTAACTCAACATCATACAATTCCAGAATCTTGTTTCGCAATGAATCGGCATCCTGAAATTTCTTATTGGCCCTGAATTGATTTCGCTCGTCAATCATCTTTTCAATATTGTTTTTTGTACTAACATCGACTTCCATTACCGCTAGACCAATGATATTCATTATTTTGTCTACGATATGCAATCCTTTTTCAGACATTGTTGTGGATAGTTTTTCGGAGGAGCTTAAATTGTTAATATATGATACCAATTTCATGAACGATTTCAAGGCCGAGGGAGTATTAAAATTTCCCTCCATAGAAGTCATGAACTCGGTTAAATAATCATTGCATTTATGTTCAAATTCGTCGGGGGCTCCAAATTCATTCTTTGTTGTCCTGAGTTCGTAGATACAATGCTCAATTTGTCTCCATTTTTGTAGTGATTCGTGTAAAATTTCATTGTTATAATCCATTGGCTTTGAATACTGACTGGAAATTAGGTATATCCTAAGAACATTAGCTCCCCATATTCTAAGAGCATTTTTAATAGGGATCATGTTTCTAAGTGACTTTGACATCTTTTCAGAATTAATTGTAATCATACCCACATGCATCCAGATTTTTGCTAGGTTCTTTTGTGTAAAGGTCTCTGATTGTGCTATTTCATTTTCGTGGTGTGGAAATATTAGGTCCGTCCCACCTCCATGGATTTCAATTTCATTGCCAAGGAATTTTGATACCATGGCAGAACATTCTATGTGCCAACCAGGTCTACCTTTTCCCCACGGGCTTTCCCAATATGGAATATCAGAAGAAAATTTCCATAGTGCAAAGTCCAATGGATCTTCTTTCAAGTGATCTACTTCGATTCTTGCGCCCTCTTCTAAATCATCAATTTGCTTCTTTGATAGTTTACCATAATGTGGAAATTGTCGTACTCTGAAATAAATTCCATTTAGAGTTGTATAAGTATAATTTTTATCTTTTAGTATCTTAATAGCCTCTATAATCTCACCCATGTTTTCAGTTGCTTTTGGATAAAAATCGGCTTTCATTACATTTAATTTAGTAAAATCTTGAAAATAACTCGTGATATATTTGGCAGAAATTTCATCAGGCGATTTTCCCTCTAATTTAGCTCTGTTAATAATTTTATCATCTACATCAGTAAAGTTTTGCACATAAACTGGATTGGCTCCAATGTGCATTAAATATCGTCTTAAGACGTCAAAGATTATGATAGTCCTAGCATGACCTATGTGACAGTCATCATACACAGTTATTCCACAAACATAAATCCTGATTTTACCATCATTGTTTGTACCAATATCTTCAAGGGTATCAGAAAGTCTGTTATAGATTTTCAAGCTCAAGCTATGACAATCCAAGATATGTTTATAACAAAATCAAACATCTATGTAGATATCTTTTCCTTTTAGGTCTATCTTGTACGTTTTTAGCTTAACCCCTTCAAGATAATCTAGTAAATCTCCAGTTCGTATATTATAATGCCATGAATGCAAAGGGCACTCCACAACTTCCCCATCTATTCTGCCGGGAGCAAGCGAACCGTCCTGATGTCTGCATAATGCTTCTATAGCATAAAATTTTCCGTTTGTTCGAAATATCGCAATCCTTGACCCATCGAGGTTTACCTCCTTTCCAGTTTTTTTCTCAAAATCTTCGGTACTTGCGGCACGCTTCCAAGTCATAGTTAGTTTTTTGTTTCAATCTCTTATAAAATATTATGTATCAGTCTTAGATGGAACCTTCAAATTTCTCTAATTCACGGATTATTCAAAAAATCATAGTGCTGAATCAGGACACTCCAATTTAATTCAGTAAGACTTGGTATATTTCCTCTGAAGTGGTGTTAATCTATCAATTTTAATACCCAAATGTTTTAGGGACAAATTTGCAATTTTAAGATCTATTTTTTCAGGTACTGAATAGACCTTCTTTTGCATTTTTGTATGATTTCTCGAGATATAGAGTATTGAGAGAAGTTGATTTGCAAAAGACATGGCCATGACTTCAGGCGAGTTCCCATCGGCACCTACTAGGTTAACCACCCTGCCTCTACATAGTAAGTATATTTTTCTGCCACTAATGTTGAAACAGTCCAAATAAGGTTTGATTGAGTAACTCTTATACTCATCACACAATTTCTTTACATCTATCTCATTGTCAAAGTGTCCTGCGTTTGCAAGTATGACTCCATTTTTCATTCTTCTGGTATGTTGTGCAGTTATTACGTTCATTTGTCCTGTACAAGTTATAAAAATATCAGCTGTATCAACAACCTGATTCATCCTCTTTACGAGATATCCTTCCATATAGGCTTCAATGGCTCTAACAGGATCCACCTCCACAACAGTAACATTAGCCCCCAATCCTCTGGCCCTGGAAGCGACTCCCTTACCCACATTTCCATATCCACATACAACTATATGTTTACCAGCTATAAGAACATTAGTCAGTTTTATTATTCCATACATAGTACTTTGTCCAGTCCCATATCGATTATCAAATAAATGCTTGGTTTTTGCGTTGTTAACTCCAATAACAGGATACAATAACTTTGCATCTTCTTCCAGGGCTTTCAGTCTTGTAACTCCTGATGTAGTTTCTTCAGTTCCACCCAATATTTCAGGGGTTTTCTCGTTGTGAGCCATGACGTGAAGATCTGAGCCATCATCAGTGAGTATTTGTGGATGGTCAAATAGAACCTGACTTAAATTGTTAAAATATTCTTTTTTGGTCTCGTCCTTCCAAGCATAGACCTTAACCCCTTTTGACGAAAGGAATGCACCTATGTCTTCTTGTACTGATAGCGGATTAGCAGAACATAATGATACCTTCGATCCTAACCTAATCAAGGCGATTACGAGTACAGACGTCTCCTTCGTAATGTGTAATGAAAGACCAATCTTCAACCCTTTTAATGGCCTGTCCGCAATGTTTTCACTAATTATTGTTTTCATTATATCCATACGCGAAGCAGCCCATTCCCATGATTTTTTTCCCATATCAATTCGTTCAGAAGTATGCATATCTCTATTAGACGGAATTATTTGATATAACTAATTAGCGGATTCATCCTGGGATTGCTTTGAAACTATACGTCGAATATGTGATTTCAGATACTTTTAATTCCTTGTGAACATCACTGATTCTGCTGTGCAAATTTCCAATAAAGATAGTGTGATAATAACAAGTGCTCTTCCATATGCAAATGGAGAGATACATCTTGGTCACATATCGTCAACATATCTGCCTGCTGATATTTTTCGTAGGTTTTTGAAACTCAATAAAGTGGAGGTATATCACTTGTGTGCGTCAGATGATTTTGGAACCCCGATTCTCATTGAGACTGAAAAAAAGAAGACAAAACCGGAAATCTACGTAAAACATTGGCATGATAAAGATATTCAAGATTTCAAGTCAGCAGGTATAATTTTTGATTCATTTTCGCAAACAAGTTCTATTACAAATAGAGAATTTGTACAATATGTCTTTAACGTCTTGAGCAAAAAGGATCTTATTTATGAAAAAGAGGTAGTACAATATTTTTGCGAAAAAGACTCAAAGTTTCTACCAGACCGTTACGTTGTTGGTACATGCCCTTATTGCGGTGCAATGGGGCAATATTCTGATTTATGTGAAAAATGTGGCCGAATACCAGAAAAAATACTAGATCCAAAATGTGCTATTTGTGGATTACCTCCGGTAAAGAAAAATAGTGATCATTATTTCTTCAAGCTCTCTAACTTTGACGTTCTTCTTGAAAAATGGTTGAATGAAAATAAATATCTCCAACAAGATGTTAAAAAGTATGTACTTAATTGGATTGTTGAGGGACTCCAAGATTGGGATATAACAAGAGATATTATTTGGGGTATCAACATTCCTGTCGAGAGTAATGATAAAAAGGACAAGGTTTTCTATGGGTGGTTCGATAACCATTTATGCTATATTTCTTCATTAATTGAATTATTGGGTAACGTGGACGATGCAAGAGAGAAATGGAATAAATCTAAAATATATCATTTTATTGGAAAAGATATTGTTTACCATCACTATCTTTTTTTGCCAGCAATTAGATTAGGAATGGATCAGGAATACAAATTGCCCGATCTCATACCCACTCGTGGACATCTCATGCTTCAGAACAATAAGATCTCAAAAAGTAGAAACTGGTATATTGGACTGAGGGAATTTGTCAATCAATTTGAAGCGGATTATTTAAGATTCTATATTGCTTCAATATGCAGTTATTCTCAAGATGATATCAATTTTGACTGGAATGATTTTGAAAAAAAGATAAATAATGAATTGATAGCTAACGTTGGCAACTTTGTTAACAGAACATTGACATTTATCAAGAAATATTTCAATAACACCATACCCAACCCAAATGAATATGATGATAATGACAAAAAAGTCTTGGAAGAAATAAAAAAAATTGGTAACAAAGTAGCTGACTTTATTTTGAGGAATGAAACTGACAAAGCATTAAAGTGTATTCTTAGTTTTTCGTCTTTATTGAATCAATATTTTCAAAAGAAGGAACCATGGAAAAATCCTCAACAGTCAGCTTCGTCGCTTTTTGTATCCATTAACGCCGTGCGATCATTATCTATTTTACTAGAACCGTTTATACCATTTTCAGCAGAGAAAATTTGGCAACAAATTTCTTTGGAAGGTAACGTTCACGAACAGAAGTGGAACGCAATCGGAGCAATTACATTAAAAGCCGGGCACATGTTGGGAAATATTCAGCCATTGTTCAAGAAAGTGGATGAAGTTAAAATAAAAGAACAGGTAAATAAACTAAGTAAAAGATAAAATTGACAAAATCCGGAATAATGATTGGAAGATTTCAGCCATTCCACAATGGCCACCTAAAACTCGCTGAGCAAATACTAAAAGACTGTAATGAATTGATTATTGCTGTTGGAAGTTCTCAATTTAATTTTACATTCTTAAATCCATTCACCGCAGGTGAAAGAGTGTACTTTATTCACCAGTCTTTGTTGGGGGCAAAAATTGACCTCAGCAAAGTGTACGTAGTACCAATTTTGAACTTAGAAAATAACGCGATATGGGTTCAACACCTAAAGTCCATGTTACCCAAGTTTAACTCAATATATTCTGGTAACAAATTTGTTCAGGAGCTTTTGTCAAGCGGTTCTGAAACGTTTGATGTCCAAACACCACTTTTTTACGACTCTGGTAACTGTAATGGCACTAACATTAGAATGAATATTGTTATGGACAAAGAATGGAGGCAATATGTTCCAGATGCTGTATACAGAATAATTTCAGATATCAATGGAGTCCACCGAATAAAGATACTATTTGAAACTCAGCGTGAAGGAACCGGTGAAGTTAGACAATATCCAGATATTAAGTGATGATTGAACAAAATTAGCTGTTTGAGAAGATATGACAAAACCATTACGCTCCTGTCCGATTTGCAAGAATTGTGGTGCCAAAAAATTTTCGGTAATATCCAAAAACAAATATTTCATCATTCTCCAATGCAATTCTTGCTTGGCTAAGGCACATCTTTCATAGTTCTACTGTGTATTGTGGAGATTAAATCAAATTAAATAGCATATATACCGACACAGGATATGAGAAAGTATGACTGCAAAAAAATGGTTTGACAATGATGTTTCTTTAGAACCGGTTAGAAGCAAAACTATCGCGGTAATAGGCTACGGTATACAGGGTAGAGCTCAAGCAAATAACATGAAAGATTCTGGATTGAACGTAATAATCGGACTGTATAAAGGTGCAAAATCCTGGAAAACTGCAGAAAATGATGGACATATTGTTAAAGAAGTAAGGGAAGCCTCAAAGTCAGCGGATATTATTCATGTTTTGACTCCAGATATGGAACAAGCCAATGTATACAAAAATGACATAGCGCCAGGACTTGCACAGGGAAAAGCCCTAAATTTTTCTCATGGGGCAGCTATACATTGGAAGTGGATTATTCCTCCAAATAATATCGATGTAATAATGGTCGCTCCAAAGGGACCGGGCCAAAGAGTAAGAGAATTGTTTCAGGAAGGTTTCGGTACTCCTTCGTTGATTGCGGTACATCAAGATTATTCTGGAAGTGCCCTGAATACTGTTTTGGGACTGGCGAAGGCAATAGGAAGCACAAGACCAGGAGTTATTGAAACTACTTTCAAGGAAGAAGTTGAAACGGATTGGTTTGGCGAACAAGTCGACTTGTGTGGTGGTGCACACTCACTTGTTCTTAATGCATTTGAAACTCTAGTAGAAGCTGGTTACCAACCTGAGGTGGCTTATTATGAATGCCTCCATGAACTGAAATTGATAGTGGATCTGATATACAAGTATGGGATAACTGGAATGTACAACAGGGTGAGTGAAACCGCAAGATATGGCGGTCTCACAAGAGGACCAATGATAATAAATTCTCAAGTAAAAGAAAACATGAAAAAAGTTCTAAAGGATATACAATCTGGGGAATTCGCAAAAGAATGGTCAAGTGTGTACAGAAAGGATGGTAAGAATTCATTTGCCAGGTTCATGAACCAATTAGAAAATAATCAATTGGAAGTTGTTGGAAAGGAAATGAGGAAAATGATGTGGAAAGGTAATGACTAGTATCTCACAGTTCGAATAGTAAAGTGTTTAAGAAACACTCAATCTTAATCATATTTTTTATTTACACATATTAGTGGCTTTTCGCATAATAAATACTGGTAATGGTAAACTGTACCGTCGTTATTCATTCTAAATATAAGATAATGTTAGTGGGGTACTAAAGACTACGGTTCTCCATTTAGGAAAGCCGAATTATCTCCAACAACCCTAATAAACCATTATGTTCAATAATGTGTTCAGTATCCATAAGTTAACGCAAAGAAAATAGCATTTTGAAGGAATTTATTTGCATGATATGCAGAAAATACTTGAAATTTCTGATGGCAAACATGTTATGTTATTATGTGAAGTTGAAGAGCAGCGTACTCAAGCAGGCGCGGAATGGATAAGCCACGGACTTCAGGAAGGACAGCACTGTATTTATGCCTCTGTGTATTCATTTAATAAATTTCATCAACCAAGTCTTTCTAGAATTTCGACAAAGATAAAAAATTATCAACACCATCAAGATAACAATAATGTACAGATTATTGATTTTGAACCCTACTTTCAATCTGGTCTAACCGGTAATTTGACACTATTTAAGAACTTAAAAAAATCTAGAGAAAACATCTCGCGAAAATAAAGTTAGAGGAGACAAACTAAAAATAACTGTTTTCGCAGACGCGGCATGTTGTTTATGTGAAAACAAATCGTTTGAGAATTCAGAAAAATTAGAGAAATGGTGGCAAGATGCACATGGAGAATGGATCAAAACTGATTACCACATCATAGTAATTTGTCCACATCCGCAGGTAATCTTGGAGACTAAACAAGACACGAAAATAAAAATAGCAAACATACATGACATCATGATGACTCTAAGCACACTTCATAAGGACAATATGATTTCATCTCTGGTTCAGGAGCATGTATTCAGAATTCTTATTGCAGAGTCCGATCCGGATTTAGCTGTACTCTATGCAGAGTTTTTGAGCCCTTGCCATGTTAATGTTACCATCATAGTAGATAGTAACTAATGCCTATCTGCGCTAAAGTCCAGCAATTTTGATGTCATTATTTTGGACGAACATTTATCGGGAAACATTTTGACTAAGGATCTTGCAAACGAAATCCTTCGAATAAAACCGAATCAACGAATTGCATTAACCACAACCAATCCATCATATCGAATTTCAACTGGAACAGATTTTGTTGAATTGAATCCGAAAGATATTTTGCTAACACCATTCATGTTATCAAATCTCCCGGAAGTAATTAAAAGAAATAAACTTTTTTTCCCATTGGATGTTAATCAATGTGTCTTTTTTTAGCTTTGATTAATGCGTGTAATTCATTAGTGCAAGCTTGGAGAATTTTTTCCGCGTCTTCTTTGCTGTTTGCAGTTACTATAACACCGCCTGGTCCAAATTTGCATTGGTTAATCTTAATGGGTATATCGACATGGAGAAGGCGTCCAATAAATTCCATAAGTGAAGGATAGGTCTCACCTTTCTTGTAAACAAACGACGCAGTATCTTTTGTCATCAAGATCTCATCTTCCACAGGAAATAATAATGCACCTTCCATCATGTTCTTCAAGATCTCTTCTTCTATTTTTGTTGCCTTTGATCTCAAATTTTGATTGCGTGAAACACTTGCTTCATATGCCAATTCTTCTGACTTTTTGAAATCCATGTCATGTAATAATAATTGGTATCAATAAAATGTTATCGTACTTGTGTTTGGAAATAATTGTTACGTAATTATCAATGCAACTTGTCATTTTGATTGACTTAATTACCAGTTTTTTCTCCAAGATACTTCTCATATTCGTAGAGTGACTTTTCTTGTGAATCTGTCTGAATTGATCCGGGTCTAAGATTTCTGATCCTAGTCATAGCATCTCTTGCACTTAGATTTTCTTTTTTTAGCAAATATGCACCTAATATTGTTCCTGTTCTTCCTTTTCCTGCGGCACAGTGCACTAACACTGGTCTTTTTGACACAATTTCATTCTCGATAAATTTAACTGTTGAATCAATCTCTTGGATAGTCGGTGAATGATAGTCCTCAACCTTAAGGTGCAGGTAATTAACTTTCTCAAAGTTTTTATCTTTAGAATGGGCATTTGCGATATCTGGATCTGATAACCATCGCAATGGCAATGGTATTTCCCGTACTGTTACGATGGTTCTAACCCCATTCTTTACTAACCACTGAAATTGATCAAAAGATAATGGTAACCCACTTCCAGCAAGCCCATCGGGAATCACCCAGCTAAAATTTGTAGGTCGGGAGCTGAATTTACTATAAAGCCATCGATAGACGTCACCTATGAATGTCATTTTACAGGGAGATCTACTGGACACTTGATTTAAATCTTAGTCAACATAATTTCCAAGCGACAGGGAGAAAATTTTATCCATTAGCAATAGACATATCAATCACCGAAAAACTATAGGCAGTCATTTTGGTGCAGTATGAACTAACTATACCACCAAAAGAAAAAAACGGTTACTGATACAGCCTTGAGAAAATGCGTATGTAATGACGAACCTCATTATTTATTATAGTTTCATAGGCATATAATAGAAGTTTGTTTCTCATCCAAGTAATTTATTGGATATTAATAAATAATATTGTCTTTTTCTAAGTAATGACAAAATTATTTTACACAGCATTAACTCTAGCAGCAATTATGTCAATATCAGCCGCAGTAATACTGACAAATCATGCAAATGCACAACAACAAGTAGCTTACATTGCGATACTAAACGGAAAGAACGAAGTTCCGTCACATTCGGATGTAACAGCAACTGGTATGGCAGGGTTCATCGTAAATACTGCTAAGACGAAGATCTGGTACCAAATTGAAGCAGAAGGTCTCAAAAAAGTAACTCAAGCCCATATTCACTCAGGTAAATCTGGTGAGAACGGTCCTGTTGTGGCAACTCTTTTCAAAGGCAACAAAGATACTGTCAACGGTGCTTTAGTGCAAGGTAGTATAACATCCGATAAATTAGTGGGTCCATTAAAGGGCAAGTCCATTTCTGACCTAGTTAATTTGATCGAAAAGTCTTCCGCGTATGTAAACGTACATACAGAATCATTTCCGGATGGAGAAATCCGAGGGCAAATTAGCAAGGGTACAATTCAGATAGACGTCACTACAAAGAAAGCACATATCAGCCAAAATAATTTCCGAATAGACCTGGATCTGACTCATGTAAATCTAAATGAAATTACGGTTGAAAACAAGAATAATATCGAAAGCTCACAATCAACTGAAAACAACCTTCAATCATCACAAACAACTGAAAATACATTAGGAGCTAATCAAACAACTGAAAATACATTAGGAGCTAATCAAGCAAATGCAGATGAGTTAGGTTCATCACAAACGACCGAAAATATGCCAGGCGCAAATCAGACCAGCACTAACCAATCAGGATTTCAGTCAGATGGAACTATCCCTGGCACGAATGAATCTGGCGATAGCATGTTAGGCATGAATCAGTCAACTGAAAGTCCGACAACTGACGGTAGCATTGAAACACCTCCAGTAGACTGACAATCTACTTTATTTTTTTTCTATAACTCCATTATTCTAATTTATCAAATTTTATTTTAGCTAACCGCCGTCAAACATCCAAAAAAAAATTGTGCTTGTTACTACGTTTCTACTTTAGAACATAGAAGTCCAGATAAGATTAGCATATAAATGTATAAGATTGTAATAAACTATGTTTTCCTAATAGTTAGCGTATGACTACAATTTCAAACCAGAGTTTACTATTTCTAGCAATCGTCCTTATCGTGATAGGAGCTGTTTTGCTATATTCACCCATACCTTATCCAGCCGGAACTATTGGAAATATTCTAATAGTTATTGGAATTATTGTGTTGGTTATTTGGATAGTACTGATGGTGATGCGCGTAATAAGACATACATAGTGCATTCCAACGTGTTCTTTTTTTTGGGTTACATTACAAGATAACAACATGCGTTCCTAAAACAAGAACAAGGAAATTGTCCAAATAACTGTTATTTTTTTAAATTATTATGGATGAAATCAATAATTACTTCAAGCGGAGTTCCTGGTCCAAAGTTGCCTTTTATTCCCTTTTCTTCCAAGAGCTTTTTATCCTTGCCTGGTATCACGCCCCCTCCGATTAAAAGAATATCGCTAACCCCCTGCTCCTTTAAAACACTAGCAACCCGAGGGAATAATGTAAGATGTGCTCCATTTAGCAAGCTCATTGCTACGACATCGACATCTTCATCTATAGCAATTTTCGCTACCTGGTCGGGCGTACAGAACAACCCAGAATATACAACCTCCATTCCTGCATCCCTGAGAGCTCTGCATATAACTAGGGCTCCTCGATCATGACCATCTAGGCCTAATTTAGATACGAGAACCCTTATGGGCTTTTTTTTGTTATGTATAACTGTGGATGTGGACATATAACTAAAACTCACAATGTAACTTTAAAATTTTTTGTCCATTTATGTTGGGTGAAACTCTTAATTTACAAATACAAGTAACTTTTAATACTTAACTTCCCAGCAAATCACTCGTGTCAGACTTAGTGGCAGGGATACTAAAAGGAGATAAAAGATCAATTTCGAGAGCAATTTCAATAGTGGATAATAATGAACCCGATTCAGTAAAAATAATACACGGAATTTTCAAGAAAACAAGAAATGCCAAGACCATCGGATTTACAGGATCTGCAGGTTCCGGTAAAAGTACATTAATTGGAAGGTTGGCATCTGAATTTCATTCCCTTGGTTACAAAGTTGCGGTAATTGCGGTAGATCCATCGAGCCCAATAACCGGTGGCGCCTTATTAGGTGACAGGGTACGAATGATGTCAGTCAGTGATGAGATTTATGTAAGAAGTTTGGCTTCACGCGGTGCTGAAGGAGGAATTTCAAGGTCTCTCAGGAACGTAGTCAGAATTTTAGACGCTGCGGGTTATGAGTTGATTCTAGTAGAGAGTGTGGGAGCCGGTCAGCTTGAAATCGAAATTTCAAAGGCGGTGAATATTACTGTAGTTGTTTTTAATCCACAAACTGGGGATAGCATACAAGCGATAAAAGCTGGACTAACTGAGATAGGTGACATTTATGTAATAAACAAGTCAGATTTGGAAGGAGCTACAATTCTGTACAATATTATTTCGGATCTCGTAGGTAATCATAAGAAACTGGTCTTCAATTGCTCGTCTAAGTTGAGGAAAGGCGTAAAAGAGCTGACAAGAGCCCTTGTGAAATTATTGGACGAAGAGAAATACCTATCTAGAGAAAAGTCAATATTGGAAAATGAATTGAAAGATATGATTTTAAACGAAGTAAAGGAAAAATCTATTGAAAAGATAATGAAGAGTGAAGAGTACAGAAAACTCGTCAGTAAAGTACTAAAAAAGGAAGTTGATCCATATAACGCAGCTTTAAATTTTGCCAATAAAATTATAGTATAGGAGGATAAGATAATGGCAAAACAAGAAATAAGAAAAATTAGGACAGATTCAGGGATTCCTGTAAAAAGAATTTTTTCTTCAAAGGATTTAGTAGACAAAGCATTTGAGAGTGAAGAAGCTGGAAAATATCCGTACACAAGAGGGCTTTATCCAAACATGTATCGAGAAAGACTCTGGACAATGCGTCAGTATAGCGGATTTGGCAGTGCTGAAGAAACTAACAAGAGATTTCGATTCTTATTGGAGCATGGACAGACAGGACTCTCTCTAGCTTTTGATCTTCCAACACAAACTGGAAGAGATTCAGATAACCCATATTCACAGGGGGAGGTTGGAAGAACAGGAGTTGCTATTAGTTCTATTAATAATATGATGACTTGTTTTCAGGATATCC
Organism: Nitrososphaeraceae archaeon; assembly: GCA_035454925.1. Classification (GTDB taxonomy): domain Archaea; phylum Thermoproteota; class Nitrososphaeria; order Nitrososphaerales; family Nitrososphaeraceae; genus TA-21. Next base: position 6,844 of record DATIFZ010000032.1, on the reverse strand, counting down.
CGCTAGATAAGGTAAGTACGTCAATGACAATAAATTCTACCGCTTCAACGCTTTTGGCGCTTTACATCATAGTTGCAGAATCTCAAGGAGTTTCACCTAGCAACTTGAGGGGCACTACTCAAAATGACATACTGAAAGAATACATCGCACGTAACACCTATATTTATCCGCCTCGAGAGTCTATGAGAATAATTGGGGATATGATTCAGTATTGTTCTAAACACGTTCCTCAGTGGTACCCCATAAGTATCTCCGGTTATCACATGCGTGAAGCAGGTTCGAATGCAATTCAAGAATTAGCCTTTACATTTGCTAACGCAATAGAATATATTGATACATGCGTGTCACGAGGATTAAACGTTGATGAATTTGCTCCTCGCTTATCGTTCTTTTTCTGCTGCACTATGGAATTCTTCGAGGAGGTGGCAAAATTCAGAGCTGCACGTCGCATATACGCAAGAATTATGAAAGAAAAGTTTGGTGCCAAGAGCGATAAATCAACCCATTTGCGTTTTCATGTCCAAACTAGTGGTGAATCACTTACAGCACAGCAAGTCGACAACAACGTGGTCAGGGTTACATTAGAAGCCTTGTCGGCCGTACTTGGGGGTTGCCAATCTCTACATACAAATTCCAGGGACGAGGCATTGGCTCTTCCAACTGAAGATTCAGTCAAGATTGCATTAAGGACTCAGCAGATTATAGCAAACGAAACTGGAGTAACTAAAACTGTAGATCCACTATCAGGTTCACATTACATAGAGTATCTTACATCCAAGATAGAGGAGGGAGTAGAGAAGTATCTCAAGAGGATCGAAAAAATTGGAGGTTCACTGGCGGCTATAGAAAAAGGTTTCTTTCAAGAGGAAATAAGACGTAATGCTTACCAATTAAAGAAAGAAATAGACTACAATGATAGGGTGATTGTAGGCGTGAATAAATTTCAAGACCAAAATGATGTGGAACCGAAATTAAATACTATCGATCCCGAAATAGAGACTCGTCAAGTAAATAATTTAAAGGACTTTAAGAAAAGTCGGGACTTGACTAGAGTCAATTCTGAGCTAAGTAAATTGCAAAAATATGCAGAAAAAGAACAGGAGAATCTTATGCCCCATATCATCTCCGCAGTAAAAGCTCGAGTTACGCTAGGGGAAATAAGTGATGTTTTTGTTGGAATATTTGGAAGATATGAACCAAAATTCTCTTTTTAGAGGTGAATGGGATGAGAGTTGATCATGTTGCAATAGCAGTGAACAGCGTAGCCGAGGCATTAAAGAACTATGCAAAGATCCTAAAAATTGATAAAGTTGATATTGAAGACGTTCCTACAGAAAGTGTCAAAGTTGCCATTTTGAAATTGCAAGACACTCGAATAGAATTGATGGAGCCTACTGCAGATGACAGTCCGATAAAAAAATTCTTGACAGATCGTGGAGAAGGAATACATCATATAGCCATTACTGCAGATGATATTGAAAGTGATGTTGAGAGAGCAATCGCAAATGGAACTCGAATGATTGGAAATATTAGAACTGGATCATATGGCAGAAAAATAACTTTCATACATCCAAAATCAATGAATGGTGTTTTAACAGAATTCTGTCAAGCACCACCTGAAAGTAAAGAATAGACCAAAGAATAGGGAGATAGTAATCCCGAATTAAACGACCTTACTTGGCATAGCTTTATTATTCATTTGTCAACTGAATCAAGTCTACTTGCAAGTATCAGTTATGAACAGCGGATGGTACTATACGAAATCATGATGCAAGTCTTGATACAAATGTCTTTGTAAAGTCGTCAGTATGCATTTTACCACCCATGTCTATTGTTTTTATGTTCTCGTTGAGGAGATTCATTAACGTTTTTTCAATTTTCCTTCCCAAGTCCATTAGTAACGCTTTATCATTATTCTTATTTTTACCAGCTAGCCATTCGAACATCATCTTTATTGATAAGAACATTGAAGTTGGATTAGCAATATTCTTGGTTGCAATATCAAATGCTGCACCGTGTACTGGTTCAAATATGGCGAATTTTTTTCCAATATTGCCTGCAGGTGCCAATCCCAGACCGCCAACGACCTGTGCTGCCTCATCTGACAGGATGTCACCAAACAGATTAGTTGTAAGAATTACATCAAATTTATCTGGATTTCTAATCAAATTCATAGCGCATGCATCAACATAAGATTCACTGAATTCTACATCAGGGTATTTTTTTCCAACATCCTTACTAGTTCTGGAAAACATGGTATCGCCTAATCTCATAACGTTAGACTTGTGAACACAAAGAACCTTTTTCTGCCCATTTTTGGCGCCTCTCCTTACTGCCTCTTCAAATGCGTATTCTGCAATTTTTCTCGACGCTTCCGCAGTTGTCAGTCGTATGCCTACCACTGCTTCATCTCCTATAGGGAATTCCCAGCCCATGTAAACGTCTTCGGTATTTTCTCTGACAATCACCAGATCTACTGAGGGATGAAGAGATTTTACATTAGGGTAAGACTTTGCGGGTCTTATGTTGGCATACAAATCAAAATATCGTCTAAGAACAAGAATAACATCTGCTGCATGTTCCCCTACGGGTGCCTTCAAACAAACTTCCGATTTTTTTATGCTATCAAATGAGAAATCGGGTAATGCCTTGTTGTATTTGGCTAAAGCGTTGTCCCCAGCCATTACATCCACAATGTCAAATTTTATGTCAGAAAAATCGCTAATATTATTCAATAGTAACTTTCCTGAATTCGCAAGATCAGGACCAATTCCATCCCCATTAACCAATGAAATACTATATCTTGTCAATAATTATGAACCTAGATCAAATTGAGCTTAATTTTTTGAATATAGAACCTTTCTTAGCATTAGTTTATTTATTGCGTCGATCATTGCTTCCACAGATGCAACTACTACATCTTCACCAGATTTTTTGGAAGAAACAATGTTACCGTCTAGGTCTTCTGCTTTTATCGTAACTTCTGCCATTGCATCTGATCCTCCTGTTATAGATCCAAGTCGATATTCCCTTATTCGAATATTTGCCATATCCACTGCAATTTTTTGTATTGCCTTAAGAGCTGCATCTACAGGCCCTACACCAGTTTCCGATGCTACCAAGTCTTTACCATGTGTGTTCAACCTTATCACTGCAGTGGGAATGATATTCATACCAGTAATAATATGAAAATCATAAAGTTTGAATTTCTCTTCAAATTTACTACTGCCCATTACTTCTCCTGCAATTGACAAAAGTTGTGATGTGGTAATAGATTTTCCCTTATCTGCTATGTCTTTTTGTTTTTCAATTACTTTATGTAACTGTTCTTCTGTAGGTTGAATCCCAAAATCATTCAAAATTGCTCTAATCCCGTGAGTGCCAGCATGCTTACCTGCCTGGAGCCACCTTTTTCTGCCAACCAATTCAGGACTAATCGGTTCATATGTCAGTGGATTATTTATGATACCATGAGTATGAATGCCGGATTCATGACCAAATGCATTCTCTCCAATTATCGCTTTATTGGGTTGCACTATGACGCCCATTGTGTTTGATACAAATTTTGAAATCTCATAGAGCAGGTTTACTTTAATATTGTGTTTCATAGAATACAAGCACTGAAGCGCCATGACTAATTCTTCTAGGGACGCATTTCCTGCTCTTTCACCAAGTCCGTTAATGGTAACATGTGCGCAAGAGGCTCCGGCATTTATTGCCGCAATTGAGTTTGCAACGGCTAGTCCAAAATCATTATGACAGTGGACACTAATTGGGGTATTCATCTTTGATTTAATCTCTTGAACAAGCGATGTCATATACTCGGGCGTTGAGTATCCAACTGTATCAGGAATATCAATCCTGTCTGCTCCTGCCCCGCTAACAGCCTTAAAAACATCAATGAGAAATTTTCTGTCAGACCTTGTTGCGTCTTCTGCAGAAAATTCGACTTTTAATCCATGTGTCTTTGCATATTCCACAGCCCAAAGTGCTTTTTGCAAAACCTGTTCCCGAGACATCTTTAATTTGTATTGCATATGTATATCCGACGTGGCGATGAATGTATGAACATAATTTACCCCGCAGTCTATCGCTGAATCAATGTCTGACTTGACAGTTCTTGCTAATACACAGATTTCTGTATCCAATTTCTGGTTTACAATGTTCTTTATTCCTTGCTTTTCACCGTCAGATACCACCGGGAATCCAGCCTCGATTGTATCTACACCCAATTCAGATAGTTTCATTGCAATATTCAACTTCTGTTCTGGTGTTATAGAAACACCGGGTGTCTGCTCACCATCTCTCAGTGTGGTATCAAATATCCTTACCTTTTGCGATTCCATAAATCATTCTCCTCTCTGAAGAGCAGAAACGCCGGTCCTTGCCATTTCAACTATTTCATATTGTATTATTAGATTCTTAAATGCATCTATTTTATCGGGTGTCCCGATGACCTCTACGGTTACAGATTCCTTGCCGATGTCTAAAATGTTTGCTCTAAAAACATTTGCGAAATTAATAATCTCGTTTCTATTGGTAAAGTCTTTTGCCCTGATCTTTATGAGTGCCAATTCCCTATAAACAGTATTATTGATATCCAAAACCTCTACTTCAACAATATCAATGAGTTTTCGTAATTGCTTCACCAGTTGATCTAGAATAGCTTCGTCTATTCTCGTAGTAATCGTCATTCTCGACAGGTCTGGTTTTTCAGTAGTACCTACTGTTATGCTTTCAATATTGAAATTTCTCGCCCTAAATAGATTAGTTATTCGAAATAACACTCCTGGTTTATTTTCAACAAGTGATGAGATGATATAGAGTGGTTTATTTTTGTATTCAGTTGAACTCAAATGTCATGCACCTGTTATCATATCTTTAAGTCCTGTTCCAGGAGCAACGAAAGGATAGACGTCTTCTTCGGGGTCTATAGTAATATCTATTACTGTGGCTACTTCCGTTCTAAGAGCACTCTTTATTGCTTTTTCTAATTCATCCATTGATTGAACCTTTAACCCATTAGCCCCGTATGCCTCTGCAATCTTGACATAATCCGGACAACTCTTCTGATGCACACCCATGTACCTCCTGTCGTAAAATGTTCTCTGCCATTGAGCAACCATTCCAAGCATATCGTTATTCAACAAGAATACTAGCACAGGTAAATTCTCCAGCACAGAAACTGCCAAGGAATTTTCAGTCATATTGAACGATCCATCACCTGCTACATCAACAACATGGACATCAGGTCGGGCAGCCTTTGCTCCGATTGATGCAGGAAAACCGAATCCCATAGTTCCCAAGCCGGTGGAGCTAAAAAAGGTCCCTGGAGCAATAACATCAAAATGCAAGGAAGTCCACATCTGGCACTGGCCTACTTCTGTTGTTACTATTGACTCCGCAGGTAATAGCTCTCTCAACTTTTTAAGCGCTTTTCTGGCAGTCATCTCTCTAGGGTAATCCTTAATGTTTTGCGAAAAATAGTCTATTAGTTCTTTTCTTCGCTTAAGCCACAGATTATCAGAGCTTTTCTTTGCAGCAACTTTGGACAACATCTTAACCATTGTCCTCAGTGCTGATTTTACATCTCCAACAATTGCAATATCTACTGATTTATTTTTTCCAATTTCAGCTGGATCTATATCAAGATGAATTATGTTCATACCTTTACCAAATTCATCGAACCTTCCCACAGAACGATCCGAAAACCTTGCGCCTACCGCAAGTATGCAATCCGCTTCAAGTATTATTCTGTTTGCTTCAGCATGACCGTGCATCCCTATTGGGCCCATAGCAAGAGGATGATTTTCAGGAAATGCGCCCTTTCCCTTGAAGGTGGTAACGACAGGCGCCATAATTAGTTCAGCTAGTGCTTGAAGTTCTGAGAATGCACCGGATAGAATTACTCCCCCGCCGGCCATAATAATAGGTCTTTGAGCTGAAACCAATAGTTCAACAGCCTTTCCCACATTTGAGAGATCTGGATCAACTGCAGGTTTGTATCCTCTAACTTTTATAAGGTCGGGAAATTGTATTTCTGTTACCTCTTGTTGAACGTCTTTGGGAATATCAACTAGCACCGGACCAGGTCTGCCACTTTCAGCAATATAGAATGACTTTTTTACAACTTCAGGAATTTCTGTTGCATGTCTTGGTTGAAAGGCATATTTTGTGCATGGATTAGCAACGCCGATAATATCTGTTTCTTGAAAAGCATCCTTTCCAATCATGTTTAGTGGCACCTGCCCTGTTATTGCAACCAGTGGTGAAGAATCTGCGTACGCAGTGGCGATACCTGTAATCAAATTTGTTGCACCAGGTCCTGATGTAGCCAAACATACTCCGGCTTTCCTCTTTATTCTAGCATAACCATCAGCCATGTGAGCGGCAGATTGTTCATGTCTTACCAAAACGTGCCTAAAGTTAGCGTCAACCAAGGCATCGTAAATGGGCAAATTTGCCCCACCTGGAAGTCCAAAAACTATGTCGACTCCTTCTTTTTCCAGGGAATCCATTAGTGCCTTTGCACCACTCATTTCAGCCATTGTACGAATATTCATTGATACTTCGTATATATACTCGTTGTCAATTGAATTAGTTTGTAAGCGATTCTTAAGCAAATATATTTTTGTTAAATAATAAGCAGGATTAGATAGGAACAAAATCGCATTTTTGAATCTGCTGAAAGATTAAAGTACATATGAATAGTTTCTTTTCATCAAATGGGCTCCAAAGATAAGGATAATCAATCTTCTGAATATAAGAAGTTTATCAAAATCTCGCAAGACTTTTTTGAAAAATATATCTTTAAGGGAAGTACCGTAGGGCTAGGCAGTGGAAG
>DATIFZ010000031.1:0-2310 GCA_035454925.1 Nitrososphaeraceae archaeon | reverse complement strand
TAATGCAAAACAATTTGATACAAGCATTATAGAAGCCGGAGCAACAGCAGACATTGAAACTAGCAACCTTAATGCAGGGCAATATCCATTCTTTTGCAGTGTTCATCCATACATGACAGGAAAGCTTGTAGTACAGTAGTTACGAAATTGCACGAATCAATCCATAAATCACCATAGTCATAATCCGGAATTTTATCTGAAATGCTCCTAACAAGACTTTCCTTTTGTACGTTGTCCATATTGTTTGCTTTAATCTTTATTGGAGGTTACGTTAGTTCGTCAGGAGTAGGATTGAGCTGTCCTGAGTGGCCTTTATGTCCTGCTGGTCTTGTACCAATGAGAGAATTTATTATTGAATATTTTCATAGAACTGTTGCCGCTACGACCGGCATAATGGTATTTGTCACCATGTTTTTTACTTTAAGATCACCAGATACTAAAAGATCTACCAAAATTGCATCAATGATTGCAGCAGCGTTAGTAGTGGGCCAAATTACTCTGGGGGCGTTTGTTATAGTTGAAAAATTACACGCAGTGCTTGTCACTGTGCACCTGGGAATGGGATTAATTCTATTTGTTATGATACTTAATGTGTTCCTGGATGCAAGAGAAGTTTCTAAAATAGTTTCATCAAATAGGCTGAGAACGATTGAACCATCGTAGTAAAACATAATACCAATTGACTTAGCACAAGGGATATGTGGAAAGTAATGATGCCAAGAAAGATAGTCTATGGAGCTAACGCTGCAAGCGAATTTCAATATCCAGAAAACTCTCTCGTAATAACTACAACTACTCCCGATATCTATGAAAAATGGTTAAACTATATGGGAATTAAAAAATACGAGATATACGACAAGGTAACACCTGATCCTGCAATAGAGACAATTGAAGAAATCAAGAAAAAATATGAAGGCAAACAAATTTCTACATACATTGGACTTGGTGGAGGAAGCTCGATGGACGTATGCAAATATCTTGGAAAATTGACAGGAATTCCAAAAATTTTGATTCCAACTACTTTTGGAACTGGTGCTGAGATGACGACTTATGCAGTAGTAAGCTTTGACCACAAGAAAAAACTACTACAAGATGAAGCATTTCTGGCAGATGCAGCGATAGTAGATCCTTATTTTCTGCCTGGAACACCATTTAATATTATGAGAAATTCTGCATGTGATGCATTAGCGCAGGCATCTGAGGGATATGATAGCAAATTGGCAAATCCCCTTACAAAATTATTTTGCAAAGAAGCATTTGATATACTCGATGACGCGATAATGAATGACAAGCATGATCTATTACCATACGGTGCAATGCTTTCTGGTATAGGGTTTGGAAATTCTTCAACTACTCTGGGACATGCCCTTTCATATGTATTTTCTAATGAGGGCGTTCCTCACGGATATGCGCTTTCATCTTGCACAACAGTGGCACATGAATTTAACAAGTCAATTTACTTCGAGAGATTCAAAAAGGTATGCCAAAAGCTAAAGTTTGAAAAACTAACACTAAAGCAGTCCCTTGACGAAGCTGCAGACGTAATTATGCCGGACAGAGGTCATCTTGATAATAACCCAATTGAAGTTACCAAACAAGATATAATAAATTGTCTTGATCAGATAGTCAACAAAAACCCAATGGAGTGATACAAATTTCTCTCCATTCACTATGACTGATGCTGGTACGAGAAGACCGTCCACTTTTTCCCTTCTCATATATGGTATCAAAACATACAAACAAATTTTATCGTTAGACAATGACCTAAAATCATTATCATCAGAAATCTATTGGAACATTATTATTGGCTTGACTGGCGTATCACTTTTTACATTTTATTATTGATAATTGGTCTGGAGACTAACTTTGTCCTCTTTCATTACCTCCTTCAATAGAGCTGGTTTGAGTGTCGTGTTTAGATTCCCCGGAACTAGTTCGATATTCAAAATAAGCTTGATTGGGATCCGATAATACAACAAACTTCAAGAAAAATACCGGCAGGTCCAATATTTGAATTCTATACAAATACTTGCCTAGAATGGTTAAGAAACCTTTAAATCCAGTTCAGCGAATCCTGAATCTTACATTGACTACGATCAATAAGAGCATGACAATTAATGCTCCTATTAGCGAAGTTTTTACCTATTTTGCAAGGCCCGAGCACATGGCAGACCAGTTTCCAGAAAATATGGGTTTGAGTGTAATACCTCTAGAAGTAAAAAATGGGTTTGGAGTCGGAACTATCTTCAGAATAAGCGGAGATTTTGATGGCAAGAGATTAGAATGGGATTGTGAAACAACAGAATACAT
>DATIFZ010000030.1:0-21129 GCA_035454925.1 Nitrososphaeraceae archaeon | reverse complement strand
CACTATACATGACAAATGACTATGAATTATCATCATTTACAAAAGAGCATCTGATATATACTCCAGGACAACTTGCCATCAAGCCAAAGTATGACGGTGATGCGGAATTGAAAATAGGATATAGAGGTGCTGATCATGGTTGACGCTTACTTTGTGGGAGTTGCGATCCTTACTATAGGAACTTCAATTTTAGCCCTGGAAAGTAGAGAGCTTATTTACGGTGCTATTGCTCTTGCAATTTCTATGTTGGGTATAGCCGGATTTTTTCTATTGTTAGATTCTCCTTTTGTCGCAATGTTCCAAATTACAGTATACGTAGGAGCAGTAGCTGTACTCGTTATATTTACAGTAATGTTGGTTAGAACTCAAGATTTATTTTCAACAAAAGATGACAAGGGTAGAAAGGCTGGGGGCATTATATTGATGCTCTTAACAATGGGTGGAATTGGTGCTATTTTCCTTGCATCTGGTATAAGCAATCCTATGTTTGGTAATTTAGATTCAGAGCCCATAAAGATAGTGGAAATTGGAAAATCCATGCTTACGTATTATTCTCCTGCGCTTATAGTACTCGGACTTACATTGGCGGGCGCTGTCATTGGTGCTTTGGCACTAGCAAGAAGAGAGGTGTTGATAAAAGAAAATGAATCAGCTAATTGACTTTGTATTGGTCTCAGTGGTACTGTTTTCGATTGGTATATATGGTCTTGTAGTCAAGCGAAACGCAATACGCATGATATTTTCAATCGAAATTATTGCAAATGCTGCGAATCTAAATCTTATCGCCTTTTCAAGACATGTCCATAATGTCGAAGGGCAAGTATTTGCATTATTCTCCATTGCAATTGCAGCTGCGGAAGTAGCTGTTGCATTAGGTATCATTATTATCGCTTATCGCTTATACAAGGAAATCGATGTACACGAATTCAGGAGCTTAAAGGGATAATCCTATCTAAGTGAGATTATTTTATGACCGAATCCTATTACCTCTTAATAGCAACATTCCTCCCAATGCTTGTTTCACCTATCGCTTATGTACTTGGCAAAAAAAGAGGCGGTAACGCAACTACCTGGTTCTCTTTTGGCATCCTAGCTATTTCCACAACGTTACTATTCATTGCGTCTTCTAGTTTACATGGGGGGAGATCAGCTTATGTAGAATCCTACACTTGGAGTCAATTCGGAAATTTCGGATTAAGAATAGATGGTTTGAGCTTGCCATTTGCAATTGTTATTAATATCCTATGTACTGTACTTGCTCTTTATTCAAAACCATACATGTTGCACAAGATCAAAGAATCCTTTGAAGAGAACTTTGGTAAGAAAGGAGGCAATTCACACTCTGATTCAAACAGTTACAAATCGAATACTGGAGGAAATGAAATGGAGTCTGTAACAATATCTGGATCGAACGAAGAGCAATATGTAAACCACCACATGGGACTGTATTTTGCGCTCTATTTGACCTTCTCAATGGGAATGCTAGGGACGGTACTAGCAACTAACTTGATAGAATTTTATGTCTTCTTTGAGCTAATGCTTGTTCCCTCATTCTTCCTTGTAGCATTTTATGGATACGGTGAGAGAAAAAGAATTGCTTTAATGTTCTTTTTCTGGACTCATGCAGGTGCTGTAGTTTTACTCCTAGGTTTACTTGCTATGGGATTATTTGCAGGGGGATTTGACTATGATACTGTTCGAGAGAATGTAAGTAAGATCCCAACTCAATGGCTTGTGCTAATAATATTTTCACTGGTAATAGGATTGGGCGTCAAACTTGCAGCATTCCTCCTACACATCTGGCTTCCATACGCTCATTCAGAAGCTCCAACTCCAATTTCAGCATTATTATCTCCAGCGATGATTGGAATAGGTGCATACGGGCTGCTCAGACTTTGGCTAGAATTGCTCGTTGGGGATTATTCTCAATATAGTATTTACATAAATCTTTGGGGCTTGGCGACTATGATCTACGGAGGAGCCATGGCAATGATGCAAGACGATATCAAAAAAGTTCTTGCTTACTCAAGTATTAGCCAAATGGGTTACATTCTTTTCGGAATCGGTTCCGATAGCATTCTTGGGATTTCGGGTGGAACCTTTATGTATGTAAGCCACGGCCTGGGAAAAGCCATACTCTTCATGATGGCAGGATCAATTATACTCAAGACAGGAACAAGAAGCATGTCAAAACTTGGTGGACTTGCAGGCAGAATGCCATATACAGCGGTAATTGCTATGATTGGGGCACTTACAATTATGGGGATTCCTCCAACTAGTGGTTTCATGGCCGAATGGATACTATTTAATGGAGTTTTGCAATCTGGTGTAACTCACTCAGACGTTCTAAGGGTTGTGGCATTTGGATTAGGAATACTGGCAACTGTATTATCTGCTGCATACATTCTGTGGATGTATAAGAGAATATTTTTAGGTAAAATCCCAGAACAATATGCGAATATCAGGGATCCCAGTAGATATGTTACTGTTACCATGGCTGCGCTTGCTGCGATTACACTTATTTTGGGAGTCTATCCTAATCCATTACTGAATCCAGTTACAGAATATATACAGGAAATGTTTTCCACAGATAATACTGTACTGCAATTTGGTAACATAAATTCTATTGGTGCTTCAATGCAAAATCATAGCGAGCTTGTGGCCACTATCGGAGGGGGGTCATGATTATGAGTTTGATTAAGGGTTTGGCTGTGAAAGCAAATATTTCAAATAATTGTCTCCAGTGCAATTTGACCAATAAGATAATTGGTGAATTTCAAAATAGGAGAGAACAGACATGGTGACTGAACTCCAAGGGATTATTGGATTTGAAGGATTGGGCATTAATGCCTGGCTAGTTTGGATTCTTCCATTTGTGGGGGCTTCATTAATGCCTGCCATAGCGAAAGCTGGTAAGCGAGTGCGCGATTATGCTGCAGTAGGCTTTGCCCTTGCGAGCGCCATATCAGCTGTGACATTGTTGCCACTGGGATTACATGGAGGTCAGATTCACAGTCAGATCAACTGGATACCGATGCTAAACGTTCATGCAGGAACATTAGCAGATTCACTGTCTATTCTTATGGCAAATATCGTGGCATGGATCTCATTTCTAATATTCATATATTCTATAGGATACATGCACGGAGACAGGAATTTAACTAGGTATTGGTTCTTTATGCTGTTCTTTATCGGCTCCATGCAATTGATTGTACTTTCTGATAATCTGCTGATGGTATTCTTTGGATGGGAAGGTGTTGGGCTAGCCTCATTTGCGCTTATTAGCTTTTGGTATCATGACCGGAAAAAGGACTTTGTTGGAACCCCTGGACATTATGCTGGAGGAATACAAATGTGGGCATCACCTTCACATGCTGGACTAAAAGCATTCTTGATGACTAAGGCTGGAGACATCATGATGCTTTCAGGTATGTTCTTGATTTTTGGATATGCCGGCACTTTTGGCTTTACTGAGCTGTTACAAGATCAGAGTTGGGCGACGGAAATGGCAAACAATAATCTGCTTGTTCCTGCAGCGGTGCTTATTTTTGGCGGCGCAATAGGAAAATCTGCACAATTTCCACTGAATGAATGGCTGCTTGAAGCTATGACCGGTCCTACGCCTGTCTCGGCATTGATTCACGCTGCCACAATGGTGAAGGCAGGAGTTTTCTTAGTGGCAAGAATTGGTCCACTTTTCTTTGCAGTATCTGCACTGAATTCATCTCAATTTTTTGAAGTTATTGCGTGGGTTGGAGCAATAACTGCATTTCTGCTAGCAACCCAGGCATTGGTCAATCCAGAAATAAAAAAGGTCCTGGCATATTCTACAGGATCTCAAATCGGGTTAATGATGATGGCCTTAGGTGTTGCCGGACTTTCTTCATCATTTGTCGATGGTTATACTTCTGGGTTCTTTCATCTCATGAGCCATGCGATGTTTAAGGCATCATTGTTCATGGGGGCAGGTGCGGTTCTTCATGCGGTTGGTTCTAGATTCATGACTGATATGGGGGGTTTAAGAGGTAAAATGAAAAAGACATTCCTCTTTATGATGATGGCCGGACTATCGCTTGCAGCAGCTCCTTTTATCACCTCTGGATTCTGGAGTAAAGATGCAATCATCGCCTCGGTCCTTGAATCAGGATACCAGTATTCCTGGGCTTTGTTTGCAATTGCAATTATGGTGTCTTTCATGACAGCATTTTATACGTTTAGGATGCTAGGAATGACATTCTTTGGTAACAAAAGCAAGTTCATACAAGAGAATGAATCTACTCATCATGTCCATGAAGTTGGAGCAGTAATGTGGGTTCCGTTTGCAATACTAGCAATAGCCAGCATCGCGGTAGGTTTAATTGGATTTGCATTTGAACATCAGCTCCACGAAATGTTTACTTTGTATCTTGAAAATTCATTCGGCATTCATTCGGCTAGTTTAGTAGGTCACGACGTGTTACCCCAGGCTTCGTCCGGATTTGAACCGTTTGAAGGGCTTAATCCAATAGCAGTTACTGCATCGGTTGGGGCATTTGCCTTGGGTGCAATTCTAGGCGGCCTTGTATATATGAAGAATGTCATTAGTCCTGAGATAGTATCGAAGAGTGTAGTTTCTAGAGCGATATGGAAATTCTTCTACAATAGATGGTACCTTAATACCGCATTATACTGGGGGGCAGTGATAGGACCACTTGCTATATATAGAATTGTTTGGAGATATTTTGAAAGTACAATAATAGATGGGATCAATCCGGGCCTTCAAGGAACAATGACATACTTCTCAAAAGTTATCAAGGCAGGACAAACAGGAATAACACAGACATATCTATTCGTTTTTGCCGCAGGCGTGATGATCATCATCATGTTACTATTCTTATAGGAGTGAAATTGCAATGGACATCTTTTCAACACCATTGTTGGTAACTGTAATACTTGGGGCAGTTGGACTTGCTATTCCGATTATTGATGCGCTGAAGAAGGAAAGAGGTGCTAATAATAGACTATATTGCGCCATTTCTGTTGTAGCAATAATTCTTGTAATTGGTATCATTATCTTTAGAATACTTTTTGGAGAATCAATCCCTACAATAGAATTTGGAAAGAGTATGCTTGCAGATGACATGTTTGGCTCCTTCTTTGCAATAACGCTATTGATAGTATCAATAATGGTAACTGCTTCCTCCTGGAATTATATGAAAAACAAAACTAATCCCGCAGCATATTATTCGTTGATTCTATTATCTAGTATAGGGATGATACTGATTGCTTATTCTATGGATCTTGTCATGCTTTTTGTTGCTTGGGAACTCATGTCCATACCTACCTACGCCCTAGCCGCTTTTTCAAAACGTGATCCAATATCAAATGAGGCGGCAATCAAATACTTCCTATTTGGTGCTCTTTCATCGGCAATTCTCGTACTTGCAATTGGATTAGTGTATGGAGTTACCGGCACTACTAACATTGGTGAGGCAATAGTTTCCATGGTTAACGTTCAGAAGGACTTGATTCCCATAGCACTACTTGCGCTTGCCCTATTCATAGCAGGATTTGGGTTTAAGATGGGACTAGTACCGTTTCATATGTGGCTACCCGATGCGTATGAGGGCGCTCCTACGACAATTGGTGCGTTACTTGCAGCAGGTACAAAAAAAGCAGGCTTTGCAGCTGCTATTCGCGTAATCGTACTTGCCACTTTTGTATTGCATCTTGATTGGGCCACGACATTGGCCGTAATAGCCATATTTACTATGACACTAGGAAATCTGGGAGCGTTGATTCAAAAAAGCGTGCCCAGAATACTGGCTTATTCAAGTATTGCTCAAGCAGGTTACATCATGATAGGTTTGGCTTTGGCACCTTACAGTGATCAAGCTCTTGGCGGCTCCCTTTTCCATATTCTCAATCACGCAGTAATGAAATCTGCTGCGTTCATCGCGGTTGCTGCGGTAGGAATTACACTTGCCAGCTATAGTATTGAAAAATACAGAGGTCTTGCCAAAAGAATGCCTGTAACGGCTATAGCTTTGTCAATATCGTTACTTGCCTTGGCCGGGGTGCCACCTCTCAATGGATTCTGGAGTAAATTAGTTCTATTTAATGCGGCTATTGTAACCGGCCCCGAAATTTGGTGGGGTCCGTACTTGGCCATTGCTGGAGTCTTAAATAGCGCATTATCTCTCGGATATTATGCCTGGATTATGAGGAAAATGTACATGGAAGAGTCACCTGATACAACTAAAGTAAAGGAACCACGGGCAATGTTGGCAGTACTTATCTTTTCAATTATATTTATGGTAGGTTTTGGTATTTGGCATGCTCCAATCTTGGATTTTGCTACAAACTCAGTACCAAATCTATCTCAACTTACTGCAATATTGCCCTCCTTCCCCACAAGGTAACTTAACTTTGAGTTCTTTAGGCCATTAGAACTACAATCATGAGATTTTATTTTTGATCTAGTTCTTTCATGATTTTTACTACCTTGTCGTCAGTTATTTCTTCAAAATTATCATAGAATTGAGCAACCGAAGTAAAATTACTTGTAGGGGGTATCAATATCGTCACAACCTTATCCACTTCATTTTTTAACAATTTGACAGTCTCATTAGGGGCTACAGGTATGGCTATAATGATCTTCTTTGGCTTTCTTTTCTTTATCCATCTTGCAGAAACTACGAGGGTAGATCCTGTAGCGGCACCATCATCAACAAGGATTATTATCTTGTCTTTGATGTCATATTCTACCTGTTTGGGTCTGTAAAGTAAAGTTCTACGTCCAATTTCTTGAACCTGGGATAATTTTTCTGACTCTACATAGTCAGATGGGACTCTCAACGCCTTTACAACATACTCATTGAGATAAACAGTATCCTTATCCATGATAGCTCCTATACCAAGTTCTTTGTTATTAGGAGCTCCTAGTTTCCTTGGAATCACGATATCGAAATAATTCGCACATCTGTTTTTGTAAATGGTGTTGGCCACTATTACTCCCCCACGTGGAACTCCAAAAACGGCTATTTCTTTCGGGTCTTCTTCTTCAAGTTCTTTCTTGAGTTTGGAAATAAGTAGATCTGCTGCATGTTCTCTGTCCTTGAATCTGGTGATAGACTTGTTTTCGTTTGGCATAGAAAATATACCATATCAAGTACATATTTTCCTATAAGTCTTTTCAACAATATACTTAATCAATAAACAGGTCGAAAGTTATTATTTTATTTTATATTAGAATCCTATATCCAGTAACGTATTAAAATATAAGAGAGATGTTATATTTTCTATCTTGTAAGTGCGAATAAACTCCATAAAATACAAATTGAATTATCATCCCGCAAAGTACGATCATAAGTCAATGACTTATGTAAAGAAGGATGTAAAGTATGACAATTTTCTGAAGGCGAAGGAACATCAATGGGAATGCGACAAATGTGATTGTACATTTTCAAAATATCCATCACTTAAAGAACACAAAACTGAGACTCATTCGTACTGAATGTGAATTGCATACCATAATATTGATTGCGAGTCCAAAAATAACGCATTTGAGATGCCACACACAAAAACCCGGCAATGAAGGTTTATTGTTGATGAGGCCAGGACATCATAACGTGAATACGACCACCGCTGATTTATCATGAACCGTTGAAGCTAGTAACTTCTGATAATTATCTTACAACACATTCTTCGATATGTATATTAGATCCAACGTTATTGATTGATGCAAGCCTTGGTAAATGTCGTTATAGCTTTCACAGTAATTTCATTTTTGATATTTGCCTCTATAATACCTCATCATTTTGCGAAGGCCCAAGAGCAATTTGCAGAAACGGAGTTTGTAGAGGAAGGCAAGCCAAAGCTATTTGATTCAAATTTGAAAATTTCTACAGTTGCAGAAGGACTAAGTACTCCAACAAGTATGGCCTTCGTTGGACCGGACGACATTTTGGTACTTGAGAAAGATACCGGTATGGTCAAAAGGATAGTCAATGGAAAAGTACTAGCAAATCCAGTTCTGGATGTAAATGTGGCCAACTCTGTTGAAAGGTGTTTGTGTGGAATCGCAGTTTCAAAACATGGTTCAACAACATATGTATTTCTTTACTACACTGAAATTGCTGGAAAGGATGGTGGTGATAAGGCTGGAATACAGCCAATTGGGAACAGAGTGTACAGATATGAGTTATCAGGAGATTCACTCATAAATCCACTACTTTTGATGGATCTACCGGCAAATCCTGGACCTCGACATAATGGTGGCGACCTCATGATTGGTCCCGATGGTAACATTTACGTGACGATTGGTGACGTGGACGGATCATTTAAAGGACCAACAACAGAGACCAAGACCCAAAATTATAAGAATGGAGTTGATCCAGACGGGAGAGGTGGCATTTTAAGAATAACACAAGACGGTCAACCTACGGATGGTATTCTCGGAGAATCTATACCTTTGCGTATTTATTATGCATATGGAATTCGAAATAGCTTCGGCATGGATTTTGATCCTGTTTCTGGTAATTTATGGGATACAGAAAATGGACCCGGAAATGGTGACGAAATAAATTTAGTATTGCCTGGTTTTAATAGCGGATGGCAACAGGTACAGGGTTTATCCTCAATGGAAGGCTCATTTAGTGAATCTGATCTACAAGACTTTGGTGGAAAAGGACATTATAGTGATCCTGAGCTGGTTTGGGTAAACACAGCAGGACCAACAGCAGTCAAATTTTTGGATTCAACATCTCTTGGTTCTGCATATGAGAATGATATGTTTGTAGGCGACGTCCATAATGGTAGAATCTATCATTTTGATCTTACTTCTGATAGAAAGGATATTATTCTCCCACCAGAACTCGCGTCGAGAGTCATTGAAAAACCATCATCCCCCGGATTGAGTAGTATTGTATTTGGTCAAGGTTTTGGCGGCATAACTGACCTAGAAGTCGGACCTGACGGTAACTTGTACGTAGTGTCTATCGGATTGGGCAGTATATTTCAAATAATCAGTGCATCCTAAATCTTTCTGAAAATTTTATAATTCTTTTTATTGTTACCATTTTATATAACCCGTGAACGTTCCGGTTCATACATGTCAAAAATAATTTTTCTGCCAAGAAGAATAATAAACTTCATGATAAATTAATTATCTGATTACTAACATGCGGTATAGATTCAGAATTAAGTTATTATTGATACTTTCAAAACAAAAAATATTAAAGATACCTTAGTTAATTTGAGCAGTTAAAAAGTAAAGCGGGATTCTAAAGATGAATTAGTCCACCTTGTTGCCCAACATGAGGAGATTGTCCTACGTATCTTCTTCTAAAGTGTCCTGAAGGTCTCTTGGAAAGCAACTCAATAAACCAGGCTTCGTGCTCAACTTCTTCTTGCATAATTCTTTGTGCGATATCATATGTGCGGGGATCCTTGCCGGCGGTCATATCACATACTTCACCCCACGAACGAATAGCACATTGTTCTGCAGCAAGTAATATTTCTATTATTGAAGTAAGATTTTCCCAATTATCTGGAAGATATGCATCAGGACATCCTGCCTGATCTGCAAATTTTCTAATATCTCTTGGTAATGATCCTCCTAGTTCATACAATCTAGGTACCATAGCTTCAAAGTGATTTCTATCTTCAATCCTGGCTTCCTCAACTATTTCCTTAATACCTTCACCATCAAGTCCGGTACAATGCATCCTTAAAATTGTGTAATAATAATATGTTGTAAATTCAGCACCTACACCCTTTGTTAATAACTCTTTTAATTTTTCAACATCAACTCCATTCTTTTTAATGACGTCAATTGCAACTATGTTTGGAACCTTACCTTTTGTATCACTCATACCACAAAAAATAGATAATATTCTATAAAAGTCTTCTTATATTATTGTAGTTTTATTACTGGGAAATTGAAAAATTACTTTTGCGTAATTTTCCAGTTATAGATATGTGAAAAATTTAAGGTAATTTTTATATCCAAAGTTATTGTTAGCTTGCTATGTCTTTTATTGATAACGAGGGAAATATCATTGTACCTAAAACAGTAAGACCGCTAATTGAGTACAAACCAACTATTCTGGGAGAAAAGAAAGGATCGATTAAACAATACAGGCATGGTAATTTGCATATCCGCGAATATGAAAATCACTATAGCGTTCACTACGACAAAATAGATCCACGTGAAGATCCTCTTGGACATGTAATGGTTGATGCCACAAAATATTTTCCTGGTGTTGTAGCGCTCTCTGTTCTTTCTGATTATCTCATTGATAGGGAATAATAACTTATGTTGAAAGTACTCTTGTATGCCTTAATTCAGTTATTCTTCTGGACTATTCATTCTAGCTTTATGAGAATTCAGAGGGGTGAAAATATTCTTGATGGACGATAGCAAAGAAATACTTGATGCGGCTATAGACACCGATAGAAAAGAACCCGCTTTCCAATTCAAGAAACCATCCATTTGGCTAATAATAAAGACAATCCTAAAGCTAATTCCTGTTATCGTGTACCTCAGGAAAGACAGGAGAGAATGGGTGAAAAAAGAAGGCAGGAATGTAAACGAAAAGAAATTCAGAAAACATGCCGAAAGAGCGTTAAAAACATTCATCGATCTAGGACCATCGTATATAAAATTAGGTCAATGGCTTTCCTCTAGAGCGGATCTGCTACCTCAACCATACTTGGATGTACTAGAAAGCCTTCAAGATGATGTGTTATCCGAACCGTTTTCAGATGTTAGACCAATTCTCGAAAAAGAGCTTGGTTCTCTTGATGAAGTATTTGATTATTTTAATCCCACATCAATTTCTGGGGCAAGTTTAGGTCAAGTGTACAGAGCAGGATTCAAAGGACAAGATGTCGTAGTCAAGATAAGCAGGCCCAACATTGAAGAAACAATAGGGCAAAACATCTACATACTAAAAAAATTATTACCAATAGCTACACGTTTTATTGATGAAAATCTAAGATTCTCAGCTGAGGGAATGCTTTCTCAATTCATCGAAACAGTATATGAAGAAATGGATTATCGAATAGAGGCAAGAAATTTGGTGGAGATCAAAAATAATTTGAAGAATGACAAGTCGGTAATCATTCCAAGGGTTTATCTTGACAGGACGTCCAGGCATGTAATCACGCTAGAATATTTGCCGGGAATTAAAGTAACAGATATTAAAACATTGGATCAACATGATATTGATAGAGCAAAATTAGTATATCGTATACATAGGTTATTTTTCAAGATGTTACTGCGTCACAGTATATTCCATGCTGATCCGCATCCGGGTAACATATCAATAACTAGTAATGGTACAATAATACTTTATGATTTTGGCATGGTTGGAAGGCTAGACGATGAAACTAGAAGAAGGCTCGTTAGATTATATCTGGGTCTAGTAGACAAAGATCCTGTTAGGACTACGGATGTATTAATGGAATTAGGAACACTTGAGACTTCTGTTGACAGAAGGTTAGTGGAAAAAGGTCTTGAATTAAGTATTCAATCATTGCACGGAAAGAAGGTGGATAGAATGGAAGTGAAGGCACTCCAGGACTTGGCAAACAAGACCTTGAGCAGGTTCCCATTCCGTTTACCTAAGAACCTTGCTCTTTACATGAGAATGGCCTCAATTCTTGAGGGAATTTATCATTATCATGATGTGAAATTCCAGTTTGTACGTGTTTTGGTGAGTTTGCTTGAAGAGGAGGGTCTAATTAAGGATGCCTATGTTGAAGAATTTAAGAGGTATGTCAATAAAATTGTAAAAGGGCTCGAAGTATCTGTCGACCTTGCACCAATGATAAAGGAATATTTAACTGATCAGAGAGCAACAAACAAACTAAAAGGAAATTCAAATATTCTTCCTATGAGTATCATATCGTCATCAATATTTATTGGATCTACTTTTATATTTCCGCACGAAAGGAATTTGTCCTACCTCGGATTTGTGTTGTCCGCTGCAATGTTGGTTGGTACTTTGATATTTAATAAACTAAATCGTAAATAAAATACAAGGAAACGTTATTCACTCAATAAGCCAATTTATATACAAGGCTATGAGATTCAGCATTTAGGAACGCTGAAAGATAACCCGCCACACATTTCCAATTTTCCATTCAATATAGATGTTTTCGTTTCTTATCTTACAACAGTAACGCCGTTGTTAGTTGTTGTAATTGTAATGGGTATTGGTGGAAGTTACCAAATTGAAAGTGAAGCACAGTCAGCAAATGCTAGTTCTATTTCTGAATCAATTGAAAAAGGCAATCGTTAGTCAATCTTGGTAAATATGAGGAAGCAATTGCTTGGTATGATAAAGCGCTAGAGGTAAATTCTAAAGCTCCAGACGTCTTGTTCAGCAAAGCAGCAGCACTCGATAGTCTTGGTAGATATGAAGAAGCAATTACCTGGTATGATAAATAAGTAGAAGTGGATCCTAAAAATGCATATGACCTAAAAAGCAAAGCGATATCTCTTGCCATTCTAGGTAAATATGAGGAAGCACTAAACGGGTTTGACAAGGTATTAGAATATCGAAACAATCAAAGAGCAATAGAAGCGAAATCACAGTTGCAAGGGTAAATTCTGTTAAAACCTTTGGATGTCATAGATATCAAGGTCTGATTTAGCATTAATCATCTCTTGATGTAGGTCATGCTGATATAACTATGATATAATGACTTATTTTCGCAGACATTATTTCATTACAACTGATCGTCGTTGTATATTTATATTTTAAAGCTCATATAGTATTTCGATGAAACTACTGCATGCAAGTCCAGGTTTTGGAGTTCAGCTCACGGAAAATGAAATAGTTGAATTTCTCTCAAAAAGTAAATTAAACCTACATCTTGGAACAATCGATCAAGATCATTATCCTAATATCCATCCTACATGGTATCTTTATGATAGTTCTAAAGATGTAATATTTGTAGAAACAGGTAAACAATCTAAAAAGACAGAGAACATGAAACAGAACGATAAAGTGTATTTTTGCGTTGATGATGGAAATCCACCTTATAAAGGCGTAAGAGGGAAGGGCAGTGTTAAAATTTGGAGTGATCCAAATGCAAATCTGCCAATAGCCGAAAAAATAATGCTAAAGTATCTGGGGAGTACCGATCATCCAATGGCAAAAACATTACTGCAGAATGTCAGAGATGGAAATTCAGTAATGCTGGAAATTAAGCCAGTATATTACTCCACTTGGGACTATAGTAGAAACAGCTAATAATTGCTGATTACCATATCTTAGATCATAGCCTTGCGTTAATTAGGTTTTTAGATATTGTAAACTAAGAGTAAATATCAATTGACCTTGAAAATGGTAATTAACAAGTACCAGGAAATTTCAAAATGAAAATTGTATGGTGATATACAATAATCACTTTACTTCGCAGTCACCATATTCATGATCACCATCTACTGTATTAAAGTTAGTTATCCTGTCCACACCCAATCCACATCTAAAGTAATCGCCCCCCTGACCACCACTTAAGGTATCATTTCCCGGGCCGCCATAAAGGCGATCGTCACCAGAACCTCCATCAAGAAAGTCATTGTCGGAAGTACCGTACAAGATATCATTTTCAGTTCCGCCAATTAATCTGTCTTCGCCATCATCGCCGTGGAGTTCATCATAACCTGGTCCACCATCAATAGTGTCACTGCCATCTCCCCCAGATAGATAGTCATTCCCATCACTGCCATTTAGCATATCATTGCCTCCCTCACCCTGAATTTCATCACTTCCAGTTAGCCCATTAATCGCGTCATTACCTCTAAATCCTCTCATGTCATCATCGGTCGCCGTTCCCAAAATATTGTCGTCTGCAACTGTTCCCTTGATATCTGCAGCGTAAACAACCAGAAGGCTTAAAGTTAAAGATGTCAACAACAAACTTGAGACCAATCCATAAATTATTATGCCCATTTGCATTACACAAGCTAGTGGATATGCTATAAATATCTACAGCATAAATGATATTTTTCAATTATAATAATACTTATCGTGCTTAATTTTAGTTAATTACATATCGTTATTATTTGTGAAGCATATTCCCATTACGAAGCATATTAGTTCAATTGGAGATCTGCTCTGGTAAACGTTCGGGACGGTTCATTCCAATTAATATCTTTTTTGTAAAAAAACATAACTCAAATATAGTAATTAATAAAACACAAATTTTATTTAATATTGTGATATCTTTAGTAGTATCGCATTTTAATCTTTTTTCATCCTGCAGAACACTAGACGCTTCACTTAATTTAGCGATATATCTTGAAAATCAATTTTAGGCGTCTAAACTTCCAATATACCAGAATTGCTCTCTGGAAGATTCTAATATAATTTACATTCTAATCATTAAAAAGCCTACAAATACGATATATTGAAGAGATAAATTACCATGAATTTTTATGAGTTGATGACAAGTAAGAACTCCATTATCGCCTTCTCTTCAATCTTTATCGGACTATTCTTGATTAATTCAGTTTACCAGTCTGCAGATCTAGAACTTTACATTCAACAAATTAACGGACAAGAGGATAGTGGATTCATCAACCGTACTCTGAATTCTAGCACTTCAATATCTAAATCTTCTGCTAGAAACTCTGAAATAAAGCCTCCTGTTGATATTGAGGAGTTTACCATCACGTGCGGCGATTTTAAGCAATTATACGATGCCCTTTCTGAATTAAATATAGGCAACCGGGCCGCAGAAGGTAACATAAGTCAGTCTACACTAGATGGCGTAGAAACTATCTTCAACAAGCATGCTGGAAATTGCACTCAGCTTGACGAATACGAGTTCGAGTAGACTTAATTATTTGTTAAGGTATAAGGTCAGCCAATTGATCCTGTATACATTAGATTACCTTGTTACTACATTTGAATTTCTTAAACAATACAAATGCAGTCGCTACTGCAATCAGCGCACATAAAACAGCAATAGGAATAATTAGCGAACTCATCTGAGCCCAAAACGGCTCTGATATGTGAATCGGGAAATCAAAAATAAGTGTTCTATTTGAGTTAGTAGGATCTAGGATGGAAATGTTATCTAGTATATCCACACTTACAAGAAAGATTCCTGCTCTTTCAAACTTGTAATCATATGCGTAATGCCCACTTGACAAGAATACTGGATGTGTTTCAACTAATTCATGTTTTCCATCCGAAATTCTGATGACGATCGGTGTATCCGTAATTGGAATGTTACTGACTGAACTTATTCTAATATTGATGCGTGTGTCATGCCCTGAAATAGGGACTGCTGGCACAGTATTAATTTGTAGGTCATAATCCCCTATACGTTGTCGTAAAGAATTACTTAGCAAATCAGCTGATAACATTTGCTGACCATACGTTATGGTTGTTAAAAAAATAACACATATGAAAAATATCTTTAGATTTTCCAATTTTTATTTCATTGTTTCCTCGTCATGCTGCTACCTGTTCATGAACATTGAGTAATGTCCTTGAATGCGCACATCGATACTAACTATTCGTTTTCAAATGACTCGCAAGTTTTTTGAGCTCTGAAATGCACATTACCACTGTCCGAGACATAAATATTGCCAGAAGAATCTATTGCAATATCATGGGGAATCAAGAATTGATCATCTCGGCATCCCAGTGTTCCCCATTTTGTAATAAACTCACCTTCACTGTTGAATTTCTGAACACGTACATTTCTTGTATCTACCACATATACATTACCTGCCTTGTCCGTTACAATCCCGTGGTCTTCAACAAAATGGCCGTTACCATATCCAAATCCTCCCCACTTTTTTTCAAAATTGCCTTGATCATCAAACTTCGCAATATAGGAATTATTTCTGCCATCAGTAACGTAAACTGAATCATTAACGTCTACTGTTATGTCATGTAAATGTACAAATAACATGCCGGGAGAGTAGGAATTCCATTTAGTCAAAAATTTTCCATCATTGCTAAATTTTTGAACTTCAGGATTATCCTGATCACTTGTATACACATTATCACTTGAGTCAACTGCAACTCCCCATGGCTTGATAAATTGACTGTCATCTCTTCCCTTACTACCCCACATCGTAATGAAATTGCCATCACTATCAAATTTCTGAATATGTTGGTTTGCATAATCGGCGACGAACACGTTGCCTTTTGAATCTACGGCCATGCTCTCAGGTTGAAAGAATTTTCCTTGACCAGTTCCTCTAGTACCCCACATTGTGATGAAATTTCCTTTACTGTCGAATTTCTGAACATTGCATTTTTCTGCGTCGCTAACGTAAACATTTCCGGTGGAATCAACTGTGATTCCATGCGCATGTAAAAACTGCCCTGGCCCTGTTCCTTTAGTACCCCAGGCAGTAATTAGCGTACCGTTGCTATCAAATTTCTTCACATAATGAAATCCATTTAGATCGTTAGTAACGGGCCCTGATACTTTTGAATCATTTGACGCAACATTACTCACATATTGAGATTGATCCTTGTTATCCTTACAATTAAGGCTCTTGGGATCTTCTGAAGTTTGGGAATAGGTTGCCTGATAATTCAAAGTATACAAACTTGAAAATATTAAAGTTAATGATAAAAATGCGATAGGAATTTTCGATTTGTTCGCACCTATTATGTTTGGAATTTTTATGTGTAATACCATCAGATGGCTACCTCAACAAGTGACATCATTTTGAAGTCTCCAAGCACCAAATATAAATTTAAACTAAAACCATCTGAAAGTCAGTAAGAATAAAAAGCTCCAGCAGCAGAATATTTGGTTATTATTCTGCCCAACTAGTGTATCTCATTTTCTGGTGCCTCATTCCAATGTGTATTTTATAGTAATTATGATCATTGGAGTTGAAGTCTAAACATTTCTTGCAACACCGGTTCTACTTGATTGTGAATTATTCCGACTATGGGATTCACAACAATAGAGGAGAAATTAACACTTTTGTGTATCGATTCTCCTAGTCAATTATACTAAATCCTATGTAAGGTCAAATCTTATTTTTGTGTCTTAAATAAACTACAATTACAGCAATTACCGCTAAAGCAGGTAGCAAGTAGTATGCTATTAGTTCATTTGTTGGAATTACTTGGTTTGCATCAACAGCCGATATGTCAAAATCAATTGAAAGGGGATTTTTAGAATATGTGGGATCCCCGTTTATCTTGATTAACAGGGTAACTAGATAGTCCCCAGTTTTCTTAAAAGTGTAAGGGAAGCCAATGTCGCTGAACTCATAAAATTTGAAAGGAATATTTGCAACTATTGAATTATTAATTTTATTCTTAATAATGAGCGATGCAAAGATGTTATCTAAATTTTGATTATCCTTATCCAGGATACTAAAATTTAGTATTGTCGAGTTATCTCCAGCAAAAGGCAGAGGAGGATATGGGGCAAAAACTATTTGATGGTCTCCTATCTTTTTAGTTGTTCCAAAAAAATGACCCGATATCAGATGTGAATTTTCGCCAATATGTCCAGTTGAAAACAAGAAAAGAAACAAAATCAAAAGTGCTGCGGGTTTTGAATAGAAAATCAATTGTATGGAAGTGAACATTGTCGTAATTTATTGTATTATTCCATTAGGAGCCTTCTATTAATCCCTTCTTAAATCGCAAAATAGTGAACAAGTAACCTGCCAATACGATCCCTGCAATACCTATCCCGAGTGCAGTTAAAAGTATCAAATATGAAATACCTGAATCTCTGTGTAATCTGCCAATGGAATCTTGGATATCTGCCATTTCTTTTCTTGACATATTCAGGTCGTCTTTGCCCTTTTGAATGTCGTTTGATAACTTGCTAATTGCATTCTGGATTTGTTCATTCTGATTATTAGAATTGGAAGTGTCAACTGAACTATCAGGAAAGGAGAATATGGATTTTGACTCCACGTCTTCAATTTGAAATTCGCCGTCAACTTTTTGTCCCTTTACATCTCCCTGTACTACCAAAATATATGGTCCAATCCTAGTAGGCAAAATCTTAGCCTCGTATCCACCATCGGTAGTTGGTGACGGTTGGAAGTCTAATGGTTTTGATATTGTCCCGTATTTCACAGATACTGTAAGATTGGCAAGCGCGTTCAGAACAGGAGTTTGTTCACTACCGCTTCCCTTGTTTACTTGTACTGTTATGCTAGTGAGATCAGATACAAGTGGCGGTTCCGATAACCATCCAATCTCAATGGTGGTATTTCCAAAGGTTTTACTAGTGTGTGCAAACGAAAAATGGGTATAACTTGCAAAAAATACGAAAGTCAGAATAAGAGAACTTGCAACTAGAAATGCCACTCTAATTTCCATGTATGTAAGATTAAGTCCTCATACGCGTTATATCCTTTGTCCTCTTCTTTCGATTCGTGTACTAGAAAAAAAGGAATGATAAAATAATCAGATCGGTATGAATACATAGGCCCATCTTGATATCTAAATTATCAGTAAATTCTTTTCTTTCATTTTCTTGCAAAAATTTTCCTATAGTGTTGACAATTATTCTTGTAACTTTTTTCGGTTTTAGTGCTATCAACACAACTTTTGGACATGCATTCGTTGTCAATAGCAACCCTTCGCAATCACAGTCTGTTCCCACATCGCCTCAACAAGTTAATGTCTTCTTCAGTGAACCTGTAGATTTGCGTTACAGCCATTTAAAGATATTAGATTCCACTGGAAAGCAGGTTGATAAGGGAGATGTACGCTTCT
This sequence comes from Nitrososphaeraceae archaeon, assembly GCA_035454925.1. Lineage (GTDB taxonomy): Archaea > Thermoproteota > Nitrososphaeria > Nitrososphaerales > Nitrososphaeraceae > TA-21. Next base: position 2,410 of record DATIFZ010000030.1, on the reverse strand, counting down.
TGCAACAAAATGACGAATCTGCATTAACAGTATCTATCCCGTCATTGAAAGATGGAATTTATACAGTTTCCACCAATGTACTATCTCAGACTGATGGACATGTAACTGAAAATGCCTTTGTTTTTGCTATTGGACAGCAAGTGCTGTTACCTACGGATGTACCTAAATCCTCTCAATCTTCTGCTCTTTATCTTCCAGAAGCAATAGCAAGGTTTCCAGCTTTGTTGGCTCAGGTAATGATAGTTGGTGGAGCGTTCTTCACACTTTGGATGTGGACACCACTGTCGAAAATTGCCTCACTATCAGAATCCACCTCTAAACTTAGAAACTTAGCCAGCAAGAGCCTGGTTATCTACTACGTAATAGCCTCAGTAATATTGGTATCTTCAAATTTTGCTATTCTGTATTTTCAGGCAATTGCAATCAATGGAAGTGTATTGGATGTTCTTGGAACCAGTTTTGGGACTGTTTTGATAGAACGTTCAGTAATATCTTTTACAATTCTTGGTCTCTCATTGTATGAATTTGTACGGTTTAGAAAAATAGGGCGCCATGCATTTTCTAAATTCGAAAATGTAGGATTTCTATTATTAGGAATATTTTTATTAATTACTACAAGTCTGATTGGGCATGGTGCATCTAATAAACAGCTCGGTCCAATAATGATGGATTTTATTCATAATTTAACTGCGTCCATATGGATTGGAGGTACTTTTTACCTTGCCTTCATATTGATTCCAATAATTAAACAATCAAGTATACATTGGTATTATAAATTAGCAACACTCTCTTTGTGGATTCCTAGATATTCTATTTTGATAGTAACATTACTGGGTGTTATTATTATCACAGGTCCATTTTTACTCTATATACTTGAAGACAATTTGAGTTTAGTTATTGGTTCGTTATATGGTATCTTCTTGATTTCAAAACTTTTATTTGCAGGTTTAATGGTTGTGTTGGGCGGATATAATAGTTTTTTCATTCACAAAAAGGTCACCAATTTGCTAAAGGTTCGGCAAGTTATCGGAGAAAACTTGAGTAACTCCAATTTTGAAGAGCAATCAGAAAACGAAAGAAAAGCAAGATCAATAATCATTAAATTTAGCAGGACTCTGATTATTGAATCCATTTTCGGAATAGCCTTGCTTATTAGCGTGGGCCTACTTGTTAACACTGGTGTTCCGGCTAGTGAAAATCAGAATCAGTTACAACCAACCACAAACACTACAGCAATCCAGAATGACAAATACCTTAATTCTAGGTTACTAGAGAATAATACTAAAGTTACTTTGTCTATTACTCCTTTTGAAGTTGGAAATAATAATTTCAAGTTGTACTTTACTGATATTGATGGTAAACTGATTGATGTACAGTCAGGCGAAATAAAATACAGTCAAATTGAAAAGTCAATAGGTCCTATAACCGTTAATCTAGAAAAGCAAACACTCGGTACGTTCTCTGTTAATGCCTCGTTTGGTATTCCTGGAACATGGGACCTTGAGGTACAAGCAATTCCAGTCGAAGAAAATATGTCTGGTATAGTGGCCTCGTTCACCAATTTGATAGTAAAACCAAATCTTGATCAAATGAGTTTCAATGTGACAGAATACCCTATATCAAACAATAAAATCCAGCCTTTGTATCCAGTTTATGATAAGAGTAGAAATTACATATGGTTTGGGGATACCTCTATTGGAAGCGGACGTATATTTGCATTTGATATTAACGGACAAAATTACATTGAACACAAGATTAATGGTACTAACATTGTGACCCTTGTGACTTTGGATTCAAAGAATAATTTGTGGTATCTAGATCCCCTCACAAAAGTCATAGGTAACTACAATCCCACTAAAAATATTAGTAAGATATTTCCATTTCCTGGATATGTGACCCCATCAGGTATCACAATAGATTCAGATGACAACATTTGGTTCACTTCACCCTTGTCCAGTGAGGTCATGCGATTTGACACTAAAACTGGCAATGTTACACTAAATCTACAATTAGAGGACAAGGATGCACGTCCATTTGCAATTATGGCAGATCCTGTTAGCAATTTGATTTGGTTAACCGACGAGGCAGGAAAATTGGCAAAAATTGATCCAGCTAATAATTACACAATAACAGAATATTCTCCGGGTGGTAACAAAATGTTGTTGAGCCCTACTGCACTAATGATTGATAAAATCACTGGAGATATATTTATCTCACAGCACGATGGCCATAGAATAACAGTTTTTGATCCGTTGTCTAGAACGTTTACTGACCTGCCAGTAATTAATGAAGCAGGACTGCCATTTGGGATGGCTTTTGACAAATATGGGAACTTATGGGTGGCAGAACATACAATAAATAAAATCGCAGTAATAGACACTCAAAAATCAAAGGTGAGAGAGATAGAAGT
>DATIFZ010000029.1:0-22390 GCA_035454925.1 Nitrososphaeraceae archaeon | reverse complement strand
TTCATTAAGTTGTCAGTGTCATTTATAGCACTTGAGATTAGATCTTGTATTTTGGACTTTAGATTGTCGCCTAAGCCAAATGAAATGGAGGAATTGAATGAATTCGATTGATTAGCAGATACCGTCACAAGTGATGAGATCACTATAGAAGTTAATAACATTACAATGATCCCATTAAAAAGAGCAATCATATTTACTATTTCATTTGAATTTGTCCCTTATTATTTTTTGGCAACCAAATAATCACTTAGGATTTGAATATAAATGAGTATTTATTTAAAAAGCTACGTTCTCAACACAAAGTTTGCATGTTTGGACAAAGGAATTAGGCTAATTATACTTCTATTCAGATAATTCATAACCTAACCTACTTGATAATTATCAAGTTTTGCTAAGACTAGAATGGAGTATAAATTAGACTCATCTCTAACCACCAAATCAAGTTTGTTATCCTGCATTTTCCGAGACTTTTTTTAGGATCTACGGATTGTCGAAAAGTTCTATTAATATAATAATAAAAAAGATGGGAAAGAGGAACAATCTTGTATAACAAAAATCCATAGATTTATCTATAAAATTCAGATACTATCATCTAGAACTAGACAGGACCAGAATATTTTATGTGAAGGAATTTTTGGTAATTTTCTCACTAATATTGTAAAGAACCATTTAAAATGATAATTAATCAAAATTAATTAGATTAGGATTGATTCAAATTCAACATGCTCATGGAAAATTGTTCTTATCCATATTTTCATTATTGTTACTTGGAATGGTAACCTATTCAGGCACATTTATGAAAGAAAGCCATGCAGCCTCAGGTACACATATTGTTGCTGCTGGGGATTGGGGATGTTCCAAAAATACAGAGGAAACAGTAAAACTAGCACAGAGCATGAATCCGCAGTTATTATTAGCATTGGGTGATTACTCTTACGAGAAAACTGCAACTTGCTGGTTGGGTCTCATCAAACCAGTAGACTCTATCACAAAAATAAATTTTGGAAACCATGAGGATAGCAATAGCCTGATTAATGCATACTTTAATCATTTTGGTCTTTCTAAACAGTTCTATTCCTTTGACCTCCACAACGTTCATGTATTAACCATGTCAACAGAAGAAACATTCGAAACAGATTCTGAACAGTATAGTTTTGTGGTAAACGATCTTCGAAATGCCGCAAATAATCCAGATATCAAATGGATAATTGTTAATATGCATTATCCCTTTTACGCATCTCCAAATACTTGTAAGGAATCCGACTGTGCAGGGAACGAAGAATACAGGGAAATATATCATCCACTGTTTGACAAATATGGAGTGGATATTGTCCTACAGGGTCACGTACACAACTATCAAAGAAGTTATCCGTTGAATTTCAATCAAGAGTCATCATCAAAACCGCTGGTAACAAGTACGAGCAAGTCAGATTACCAGAATCCTAATGGAGTAATTTTTGCTATTGTTGGAACCGGTGGTGTAAACTTCCATGGTCTTTCAGGTTCAGCTCCATTCATGGCGTATCAACAAGATTCAAAATTTGGTATTTTAGATATGCATTTGTCTGACAACAAGTTAGATGCCAAATTCGTTACCAATGACGATGTAACATTAGATCATTTTAGTATATCCAAGACAGCAAAGAAGAAAATAATTGAACGTATTAGTGATAACATAGTTGTTGATTCAAAGGTCAAAACCATATCTGATAAAGAGAAAAGTAAAACCAAACCGGCAATAGAAAGGGATCAGAACGGAAAACCAACTATTACATTCAAAGATGAAAATTCACTAACAGATAAAACCAAAACAATGACAGATGAAAAAGCACAAGATGACAAACCCGCTATCAAAGATCAAAATGCAGCTGCAGTTACAGATAAAAGCAAACCAAAGATTGACGCTGAAGTTGTAGTTGAGGATAAAAAAGATTCAAAGACAGATGAAAAAGCACAAGATGACAAACCCGCTATTACAACAAAACTTACCGATGATCAGCCAAAACACGACAAATCCATGCTAATATCAGAAGAAAAAATAGAACAACCCGATAACAATAACAAACCAACTATGACCACAAAACTTACTAATGACCCACCAACAGATGATAAACCTATATCTCAAAATAGCAAAGATAAATCAGAATCCTCTGATCAGGGTAAACTCACAAATGACAAACCATCGGTTGGAGGCTTTGGCAAACACATAGAGAACACTCATCAACCGGATAATGACGAATTTGTGGACCCTGATACCGACACAGGAGTAAACATCGATACCAATGAGAAGGATCCATTTGCTCCTTTGAATTAAATAGTAATAAAAAAGAATCCTTGAATTTTTTACTTGGCTTTTTTCTTCAAAGGCCAATCCACAATATACTATTAATTACCAGTTGGTGCTTACAGGGTGTTTTGGCGTTGGTTGAGCTTGGACTGGATTAAGACATAGTAATAATGCGACAGTAGACATGATAATTAGACTCATAGAAATTTTACCTGTACTTCTTAAAAACATGTAGGATCTGGCTATGCCGAATTTATTTGAAGACCAAGAAAATGGAATCGATTGATACTAATTTAAAAAATTTATTCAGGGTTTCTTTTTTATGTTTTTATCGTCAAGTTGCAAGTGCAGCCAGCGGATGGCAGAAGTGTGAAAGACTTTTGAGAATGGTGTACACACGATTAGTGATAGACTAATTGAATTGGACAGGCATTAAACCAGGATATAGTGTATTAGATATAGCAACTGGCATCGGTGAACCCGCCATTATTGTAGCCAAGATTGTAGGTAAGGGCAGACATGTTACCTTTTATCAGCATGCCCATAAATACTGTCAGATAAGAGCTCCATACTCCCTTACCAGCTCAGGGATTACTGGGCCCGTTTAGTTTAGCTGATATTGAATCATTAAAAAAATCATTTGCAAAGACGGGATTTGTGGAGATACATAGTGAGCCTGTTGAATTAATATCTGAATTTGATACAGCTCAGGATTATACAAAATTCAATCAAGACATTGTTGCCCCTATCAGAATAATGTTAGCTAACGAAACGGATAAGAAAAAGGAGGAGATATGGAATATTGTTACTAATCAGGCTCAACTTCAATTTGCAGATAGGGATACAGGACGTATTAAACTGGAAAATGAAACCAAATGCATAGTTGGGCTTTAACTATAAAGCAAAAAGAAATGCTTGGATATTGAGTTACTAGTCATTTATCACAATAGGTCACACTATGAATGATCTCAACATCCACGCCATCTTCTCATGTTGTTCCATTTTATCTGTTAGAAAGTTAGCCGTTCCCTCGTCATTTAACTCTTGACATTCCTTTATGTTTTTCCTAAGTGTCTTTATTACAGTTTCATGATCAGATAAAAGATTCGATATCATTGTATCTGCATTAGGGAACGAACCTATGTCTTCGTGTATTTGAGAAGAATTGATGAATTCTTTTAAAGTTGCCCTTGACCTGCTTCCCAAAGCCCTTACTCTTTCAGCAATTTCATCGATAGCTGCATCTATAAGTTCATATTGTTCTTCAAAAAATTTGTGCAAATCATTGAATCTTGGGTCCTCAACATTCCAATGGTAATTCCTCGTTTTTGTCAAAAGTACGTACTCATCTGCTAAATCATCATTCAGGATATTGGCGATCTTTTGTAAATTCTCTCGGGAAATTCCCGTGTCTATATCTATAATATTGACTGTCTTTGATTTGGACTTGTTCATGTCATTAATTGGTTTACAAAGTATAAATCGGTTAAATGGATTCGACCGACCGCCAACCATTTATTTAAGTCAATATTCACAATCTGATGTACATATGGCATTTGAGAACCTTGATTCTGCTTCAATCATTCATTTCCTTGTCGGACTACTAATTTCTACTGTCGTAATTTATGTAGTTACGTTTTTCATGAGACAAAGAAGAAGCCTGAAAATGGCTTTTTTTGCTGCAATTATAGGTACAATTGTGTACTTTATTGCATATATTGTAATAGGACATGGTTTTCTTTCGGTGGTGCTGGGAGGAATAGCCTGGCTGTTGGCTTTAAAAACAATTTATCGAATGGGTTGGCTAAAATCACTGATAGTTGCGGTCGCCATTTGGATCATCACTACTTTTGTAGGTGAATGGTTACCTACTGCGCTCGGCCCTTTATGATTGAGATGAAACATCTTTCCCTTAAATTAGAACTCTACTATTTGGTTTACTTATTTTTTATTTCCTTTTCAATGGTAAACTGGTCTCTCACTTCATCACCCTTGTTGTCATAGAAAGTCCCTGTTAATTTAGTGTGGGGATTCCCGTTACTAATCTCTATATTCAAAAATCCGAATCTATCAAATTGGGTGGCGGTGTAGGACGCTTGACCATCTAAAGGATAGAAACCTTCTCCACCTGTGCCTACTATTGCAAAAACTATGCCATCTGTTTGACTGTTATAACCTGTAGTAAATTGATTGGATACTGTTGGTTTTGAACTATCACCGGAGTTATATGATATTGGAAACGTTCTCTGATAGTTGTGATTATGTGCCTGCAAAACTAAATCTACATTATATTTTTCAAACAGCGGATGATAGGTGTCCCTGAGATCCTTTTCTGCTGTATGTTTAGATGGGGATGTGTAAAATGGTCCGTAGCTGGCCGCTATCACCCAATTAACATCTTTGTCTTTTGACGTCTCTTCAAGATCCTGCACTACAAAATTATATTGCTCAGAACCTTTTTCAAATTTCGATTCTGAAGCCATTACTATAAAGTGTACTTTTCCATAATCGAATGAATAATACGGTTTGTCTAACTCGAAGCTTTTATAATATTGATCTATTTTTGCTTGTCCATCATTGACATCATGATACCCCAGCGTTATGAAAATCTTATTTTTAAGGGGTGTCATCAAATCAAACCAACAGTTGGCACTTTTTTGATATGAAAGGTCTCCTAATGGCAATACCAATTCAGGTTTATTTTTTTGAATATTGTCAACTGTTTTTTCAGCGTTACTTGAACATCCTACATCTCCAACCGCAGCTAAATTAAAGCTTTTACTAACATTATTACCATCGACATTAAAAGCAAAACCTTTGTAAATGTCCGTTTCTACCTGTATCTTATTTGGCTCATCCTTTGGCTCATCCTTTGGCTCATCATTTTGCTGAGCCTTTTGCCGATTATCTCCTGAGTCATTATTCTTATTTTTTCCGTGACCTTTACCAGGATTTTCCTTCCCGGGCTTTGCCAAGACACCACCTTCGTGATTCATAATGAAATTAGATGAGATGACTAGAAATATTCCTGAAAAACCAATTAAAATGGCTATAGTTCTAACTGAAACAAGCAACCGAATTCTGGATTCGAATTCTCAAGCAGAAATAAAAGAATTTCGCAGCTGTTTTCCATTGCATAAGGATTCACACTAATATCCATGCAATTTGGACGTCTTGCTAATCATTACTTTTTGAATTTAAGTCACAAAGCCTTTACTTATAGAAGAAATATATTTATATTGTAATATACATTACATAATGTAAGGTGAAATGCAAAATTGTGGAAAGACTCATGGGGATTTAGAGATAGATTTTTTGAACAGATAGATAGGGAATTTTCAGAAGCCGAAGACATGCTGAACAGAGTATTCAGGACAGTAAGAGAATCTGGTGATACAGCGTCAGAGACGTTACCATACTACTATGGATATCAAATTACAGTGGGACCGGAGGGAAAGCCTCACATAAGAGAATTTGGGAATGTAAGGCCTTCAACGAAAGGACTGGTGGAACAAAGTACTGTCCGTCAGCCACTTGTAGATACATCAATTAACGAAAAAGAGAATGTAATGATCATTACTGCTGAGATGCCTGGAATAACCAAAGAGGATGTGAAGGTAACAATGGACGAAGGATTGGTAACGATACACGCCGAAAAAGGCAACAAGAAATATCATACAGAGCTACCAGTAGATAAAGAACTAGATGCTGACTCTACAAAGGCTAGTTACATCAACGGAATACTAGAATTAAGAATACAGCTCAAAAAAGCTATTAAATCAAAATCCAAAGAAATTAAAATTGACTAGTCGAACTAGTCAACTAAATTATTTTTTTTATTTCTTTCATTTCATACTATGAGGTGATTTTAAATGGCATTACTCAAGAGTAACGAATTATCTCAGATTGAAGATGACAATCCCAACTCAAAACTACTGGGAGGTTCACTCTATGATGCGAAACTTGTAGTTTCCAAGGACCATAAATCTTTAGCCCCAACCCTGCTTAAGTCTGATGTAAGAAAAGTTCCGACAAAACGGATATCCAGTAGAATTGATTACAACTTTTACAATTATTGCTCTACATGCGAGTTGAAATATCCAAAACTAGTCTTACGTTGTAAAGAGTGCAAACAGAAAGTTAGAACAAGACCATGGCATCGGTCAAAGATTGTCGACCGCAGGAGAATTTAATATACATGCAAGTTCTGTAGAAACAATGAAGAAACAGATTAGAGTCATTTTTAAGGATGTTGAGCGAGAGATTTCAGTAGAACTCGATGATTCACATTCTCCAAAAACCGTTCAGAAAATAATTGAAAATCTACCTATTGAAGTTAGCATCCATAGATGGGGTGATGAGCTATATACAGAAAAGACTCAAATTACAGAAGAACCCGAAAATGCTAAAATAAAAGTAAATTTATTCGACGTTGCATACTGGCCGGAAGGGAGAGCCTTATGTCTCTTTTTTGGACCCACTCCGAGTAGTAAGGACGGAGAAATACTCGCCTATTCTCCTGTAAATATAGTGGGAAAAATTATTGGACATAGTAACGAAGAAGAGAATTTTTTGAATAAAATCAGCGATGATGCTAGAGTTGTCTTCAAGTGAAGAGAAACTATTTGATATGTCTTATACCTCTTGGTTTTAACGGCGAGGTTTTAACGGCGAATACCTCTAATCTAAAGAAACGTCAAATACATCTTCATTATTCTGGATGTAACACCTGTAGTCTGGAATTCCTTGTATCCGTGATGTAAATATCACCTTGATTATTGACAGCAATATCCTCGGGCTTGTGTAGCTGTTGAGGACCATTGCCATCAGATCCCCAATTGGATAAATATTTGCCCTTGTTGTCATACATTTGAACTCTAGACTTTATTTTATCAACGATATACACATGATTATTGTTATCAATCGCGATGCCCGGAACAGTTTCAGATAATTGGTCTGATCCATTCCCCGAAGACCCCCATTGTCTTAAAAATGAATCTTTATTATCAAAGACCTGAATTCTATAATTCTTCATATCGGTAACGTAAAAATTATCTTTAGCATCGATTGCTATTCCATGAGGGCCATTAAATTTTCCAGGGTTCGTACCTGCTGATCCAATGGTTCCTATAAAAGTACCATTATCATAATACTTTAGAATCTGGTTACCATTTGGATCGGTAAGGTAGACATTGCCGACAGAATTTACCACTATTTGATGGGGCGCCCTCATCAAGTCGCGACCACCCGTCCCGTTATATCCCCATTTTGTAATAAAATTTCCATTAGGATCAAATTTTTGAACTCGATGATTTTTGAGCTCCACAGTATACACGAACTTCCCTTCAGGATCAACCGCAACATCATGCAAACCCGAAAATTGTCCATCATTACTTCCTTCAGAACCCCAACTCAAGATGAATGTACCGTTTGGAGAGAATTTTTGAATTCGTTTGTTCCCAGTATCCCCTACGTAGATGTTATCAAAAGTATCAACTGCGAGACTATGTGGAGTGTTAAATTGTCCTTGTTCAATGCCCTTCGTTCCTATTTGTTTCATGTAATTCAAGGCGACTTCCTGAGAATAAACTATACAGCTCGTATTTTGATATATTACAGCAAACAATCCAACAATGAGCAAATAAGTTAAAGAGGTTTGTACTCTAAACATTCAATGATTATATTGTGTTACCTTAAAATAAACGTTCTATCTAGCGCAAGGTTTCTTAAATTTCGAAATTTTTAGTGACTAATATGTCGGAGCCTTAAGTATTTTCTAGTTGCATTACACCAATTCGTAATCATAATTTAACAAACTGATTGGATGATGTATATAGTGGTAAATGACACTCTTCGCACTGATAGTACAGAAAATCAAAACTAGAGAATAAAGTCATAACATCATGGCATCTTGGACATTCTTCGAACTTGACTCGACCATCATGGTCTATCTGCAATAAAATATACAATATATTATAAAAGGGATACAAGTTTCTAAATTCTCTCCAATCCGGATGACTTTAGCTTCGAATATTAAGATCTCAATAAAAGTATCATAACTGATATTAAAATCTGCATCAAATTAACTAATTGCGGGAACCCGAATTGTGACATTAGTGTGAATACGATTTTATGTAATTCATGCAGATCAAAATCCTTAAATACTTGATCCACGTATATATAAATACTTATTCGTTATAATGTCAAAGCTAATTACGTGTTCGACGTGCAATATCAAAGAAAATAAGATGGTCACAGATACAGTATCCGGAGAACTAGTGTGTAGTAACTGCGGAACAGTAGTTCGGGATAGCATGGAAGAAATTGGTAAAGAGTGGACGAACTTCAAGGATCGGGAAACAGACAAGAGTAGGACTGGATTGCCTTTTTCTCTTGCAGTTCATGACATGAATCTGTCAACAGTCATCGGCAAGACAAACAAGGATTCTACCGGCCAATACATTGATTCAGGTATGCAAGCTAGAATGAATAGATTAAGGATATGGGATTCAAGGACTATGTATCGCGATAGCTCTTCTCGTAATTTTACAAGTGCCTTCTTATTATTAAACAGATTGAAAGATAAGTTGGGCCTTACACCTTCCATAATTGAAAAAACTGCGTATACATATAGAAAGGTCCAGGAAGCTGGATTGATAAGAGGCAGAACTATAAACGCTGTCCTGGTGGCATGTCTTTATATAACATGTAGAGAACTGGGTGTGTCAAGAACAATTGATGAGCTTGCAGAAACCAGTAATTTAAGAAGGAAGAATATTGCAAAAATTTACAGGGAAATTGTATTTCACCTGGAGAGAAAAATACCACAGGTAAATTGTTTCCAATGTATAGACAAGATAGCAAATAAAATTGAGTTGAGTGAGAGGACAATAAGACATGCTAGAGACCTTATGAAAAAAGTTCTCGAGCAAGAATTTTCTGCCGGAAAGGATCCCATGGGATTTGCCGGAGCGGTATTATATATATCTCTTCAATTGGATGGGAAAACAATAAGGCAGGTTGACATTGCAGAAGCAGCAGGAGTAACAGAAGTGACAATAAGAAACCGAGCAAAAGATCTTAAAAGCCAGCTTCATTTGATATAATTAATAATAAATTAATGGCCAGTTTAGCTTGTTCAGTACGGCGTAAGACTTAGCAGTCATAGCAGTAGCTCGCACTCAAAACTTTCGTAGTTTGAGCCGGATGAAAAATATTCGTCTACAAGTTATGCAAAATATTTTAATTCATTATTTCCTATTAACTATTGTTGGCAGGTAGAGACGTGGATAACCTATTTTCACTCTACGAGATTTATGATCGAAGCAGAGATTCTATTCTTTGGTTTTTGGAAGATTTTAGTGCAAAAAACTACGAAGAATATAAACAAAAATATCATGGTACATCTAAGGAGAGATGTCATTTTACTCGTGTTTGTGGTTTTTTTGAACTGTCAGGTACTTTGGTAAAAAGACAAATGATTGACACTAATCTTTATTTCGATGTCTTTAACCCAAGTCCTTTTTGGCAGAGGGCAAAATCAACAATAGAAGGAATGAGAGAAACAAGACCATTTATTTATGAAAACTTTGAACTCTTGGATCAACTGAAAGTGAAATGGGCCAAGAAAAGAAGAAAATAAAATATAAAACCTGGTAATTAAAATGAGCAATATTTTAGGAAATTTTGATTGTTAGTTATACTTTTGTAATAAAATAAAAAATTTTTCTTTAATATATGCGGCTACCACTGCGCTTAGAGTTACTCTATCGACCCTCTTGCAAAAAACTGACAGATGGAAATAAACGTTCTGGATATTGGTACTAAAAATAAACAAATCTGATACATAATCTAATGTATGATTATAACTCATTTGTCAACTTTAGTCCAAAGGGTTCTGTGACAGAATTGCAGGTTTCTACCAATAACTCAGAATATCTTTTTGCATCATACACGGTCTTTGAATTTATCAATTCAACTGGAACGCTTCTTTTTCTCGAATTTTTCCGATAATAATCGGTTAACACATATTTCAAAATCTGTCCTGATTTAAGCGATTTGCCTGCATGCTTTAATTGGAGTAATGCATCCAGTTCCACCGTATTCATATTTTTATACTCATCTACATCTTTAGATATCCTCTTTGTTAGAACCAAATCATTTATGGGGACCTTCTTATATCTTAAAAGTTCTAGATGCATTTGAAAAAACTTTCTGACTTTTGGCATCAAATCTCTGACTTCTTTAATTGAATTAGCTTCTGACATTATGTTCAGGATTCCTTGTTGAACATTTGAAAAGAATTCGGCAGTGTCGTGTCTTCTTGCTTCAATCCCCCTCATTTTCACAGTTCCATCTTCAAAGACACCAAAGTAACGATTAGAAACTGGCAGAATAGTATTACTCTTTGAAGTAACAAATACAATCCACTTGTATATACCTTCGAATGAAATTGGAAATCCTGTCTTGTTTTCTATTTCAGTTTTTAAACCTTTATAATCATTGTTTATAACATTTTTCTTTTGTATCCATATGGAGTCTACTATGGCGTGAAGGATTTTAAATCCCTGTGATTCTGCTATCCTTACTGTTTGTAATAAAATCTGTCTATCAAAAGCACATACTGCAATATGCGCGTCTATTCTACCAAATTTGGCATTATTAAAACCTAGATAACCAAAACTTGTAACTAAAACCCATTTGAGAGCAGTTTGTCTCGCATCATAAATCTTTTTTAATTCGGGATCTGTGGTTGAATTTCTCTTGTCTTTATAATGCGCTCTCTTTTTAAGTAATATTTCTAATGATAAAGGGACTATCCCTCTTCTTTTTTCACATATGTGATAATTTAGTAATTCTGGAATACGTAACTTAGAATAAGAACAACAATTACAAATTACAGTCTCAGCAGATATATTTTTTTTAAACATTATGGTGGGGTAGAGAGAAACAAAATCAAGTTCAGCAACTTTTTCATGTGCGCCCATAATTGGTTCAAATATCAAACCACCGCGATCGGCAATTAAAAGATCTCCAAGTGACTTTGGATGTTCTGCCAGTGTGGGCTTCCATGGAATAAGTATATTGTTTCTCACAGCATTATAGAATTGTAGACTACTCATACACTTTCCAATAGAAGCTCTGGATGCTGAATGTAATGGCAATCTACAAATTCTGGCAAGTTCGTACAATCCTTGAAGACCAGATTCATTTAGAACAAATGAATTATCTGTGTCAATATGTATCCTTCCAAGTAACTTTGTAGCTGATGGTTTGAAATACATCCTGCCATAAGAGAAATATGATGTTCCATCTTTCTTTGGTTTGTATAAAGGTGTACCCTCTCTATCTAGGATTAAATTTACCTGATTGATTTCCGATCTATGTGTCAGATAAGGAAATGTAAACGAATCGCCATATTCTGTGAGAATAAAGTCGGGATTAATTTTTTCCACTTCTTTAACAAGTTGATATAAAATATCTATTTCAGACCCCTGAATGTAAATAGTGTCTTTACTTGTGTCACCCTTTTGTATAGATACTAATGCAATTACATCTGTAAATCTGGATATCCTTCCTTCCTTTGTTTTTGGATATACTTTTAGGTGTATGTTATTAAATAATGGTAACTCATATTCTGTAGACCATACATCATCTTCATTATCTATCCAATTGAGTGTTGAATTAGATACATGAACTTTACATTTCATGAGGGGAAAAACATCATGTTCATAAAAATAGGATTGTTCTGGTAATATGTCTACATTATATAGTCGGATTTGTCCAAATCTTCCCATTTTCTCAATTTTTTTTGCTAATTTTAACGCGTAGGTAGGATCTTTTAACTCCAGTTCAAGAACTTGGGATTTCTTCATATCTTTTATCAATTCATATTTCGAGATAAAATGATATTCTTTTACCATCGAAAGTATTTCATTATTCTCAATGACAGATTTTAATAAAGATTTTTCAGAAGCAACATAGATTTTATGATTCCAGCTTTTATCTTCCACTCTTATAGCTGTAGATGAATTATCTCTTTTTATCCAGAAAATCATGCTACCATTTAAAGCATATGCATCAAATAACCAACCAGATATCATTTTATTATAATTAGTTTAGACACAAATTTATCATGAGTACTGCGACACAAAATTAGCTTATCGTTGTGATTCTCTATTGTGGATTTTTTCATACACTGATGAATAGCCAGACCCTGCATAATTTCATTCTTACCAATTCTGAACTATATAATAAGAAGAGATTCTATTAGGAGGGGAGGGCCAGAGCGGGACGGGACAACAAATACGTGTTTAGAACATTACAAAATCACATTGACAAAAAAGAGAACAAAATAAAAACTAAAATACAGGCGTTCCTGTAGTTTAGTTCAGGATTCAATCTTTCCTATTTTACCATTCCTATAATCTTCCAAAGTTTTATCTATCTCCTCCCTAGTGTTCATGACGAATGGTCCGTACTGTACTACCGGTTCATTGAAAGGTATTCCAGCAACAAGCAATACATCCAAAGGATTTTTATTATCGGAACTGATGGAGATATATTTACCGTCATTTTTGAATACTATCAAGTTCTTTTCTTGGACCGGTGTCTTATCTTTACCAAAAAACCCATTGCCACTAATAACATATGCAAATGCATTAAAATTTTCAGGAACTGGCTGAACAACCTCTGAATCTGGTTGTAAAGTAAAATGCAAATACAAAATAGGAGTTAAAGTGTTAATTACCGCTTTTGCATCATGATAATTTCCCGCAATAACTCTAACTGATATCTTACCATCTGGTGTTCTAATTAGAGGGATTTTTGTGGAAGGAATATCCTGGTAATCCGGTTTGATCCACTTGTCAATTTTGCGAAGATTTATCCATAATTGGAATCCATGTAACCTTCCTCCATTCTTAGCAAACTCTTTTTCAGGCATTTCAGAATGAACCAATCCAGAACCTGCTGTCATCCATTGCACGTCACCGGGTCCTAGCTTTCCGGTATTTCCCTGTGAATCTTTGTGTTCAAATCTTCCTTCGAGTATATATGTAACAGTCACAAAACCTCTATGGGGATGTTCCGGAAAGCCTTTAGTTTCATTTGGTAACAGATCTAGCGGACCCATCTCATCTAAAAGTAAAAAGGGGTCTAAATTCCGGATGGACTCTGAAGGGAAGGACCGGTGTACTGTAAAACCATCACCTTCTGGAGTTTCGTTACTCTTTGTCACCAGTCTAATCGAGCGACCCTCGGCACTAGTATCATTAGAACTAGGTGTGATATCGATTTCTTTTCCAGTTTTTCTCATATGTAATATTAAATAATATGATATTTAAAATGGTAGTAAGCACAACCTGATTCCTCATATTATTAACCATTTCTGATAAAATTTCAAATAATCTTTGACATATATTTTTACGCTAAATTCTGCTAACCCGATAATAATGTTAGTCAACTAAATACATATTTTGCAAATTTATTCTAGTGATAGCGATATGACTAAAGGCCTAGTACTCCTAATCTTGTTGAATAGTCTAATGAAAGTCGTTAGTAAACCATATTTTTTGTTTATCAGGGAATATGCTATTGTCGACTCAGCCGAATCGGAAAATTTTGCTTTTCCATCGTACCAATCACCCTCCGTAGTCCCAACAATATTGCATGAAGCAATCTTAACATGCGGATTATTCCTAATCCTTTTGACTTTCCCTGACTTGGCATCGGTCCTAAAATAGATCAATCCTTGATTAACCACAAACCAAACGGGAGTTCTTACTCCAGTACCATTTTTCCTATATGTTTCAATGTTAATGTACTTGTGTTTTGATATTTGAAATAGCTTATTATCAGACATGTATATCACTAGATAGAGAGTACTTATTAGTGAATCTTTTTATTAATCGACTCTAAAACATCGCACTGACAGGGTGTCCAGGAATACAGAATCACAGTACCAAATACATTCTACATATTACCGCCCGAGATAGGCATCAAAGTTAGGAATTAGTAACATTAGTAAAATTAATCATATAAGCAACATTGTATTACTCTTTTGACTTTATATTTCTGAAACTAAAATACAATGCCAAATCATAGATAATCTTGATGACACCACCTAGCACAAATGGTCCTGCGAGTGACAAAAACGACTGAAAGATATACCCTACTACTGATGGAGATACCGTTTGTGCAATATTTCTTGAGACGTTTGTCAGGCCTGAGGCAGCAGTTCTCTCATCCTCACTGACAATAGAAACAATATAAGATTGTCTAGTCGGAACATCCATCTGAGATAGAGACATCCTAACCAAATAGAATATTATAGCAAGTTGTAAAGTTGGCGCAAAAGCTACCAAAATAAGCAAAACATTAGACGGAATATGTGTAAATACCATTGTATTTACAAGACCTATTCTATCAGCTATCTTTGCTGCTGCAATGTAAGAAAAAGCCGTTATAATACCTGCAGCCGAAAAAATATAGGACAAGATCGTAAGATCAGCTCCAAATTTGGTAAAGAACCAAAGGGATACAACACTTTGAATTACGAAACCACCTGCGAAGGAATCAATTGCAAACAGTCCAGAAAGTTTACCCACAATCCGTTTTGATTTTGGAGACAGAGATTGCCTTACGGCTCTCTTGATATTTGGCTTTATTTCAATTTCACTTGAAATCATAATGTAAATAATCATAACAACAATGCCAACGATACAGTACAAACCGAACAGTATTTTGATAGATTCAGCTTCATTTAGTGTAGAATATTGTTCTTGCAGAATTGATGGTAAGCCAGAAAGTAAGATACCCCCAGACATTGCAAACGTTCCTAACATATTGTACAGGGCAAACACTGTATTCATTTTTTTCTTATCCTTAATAGTTTGTGGTAAAATAGCTTGTTCTATTGTTAAAAACGCCCCGGTCTCTGATCCAGTTACATTAATAGTTCCTATGAATGCAGCAAAGATTAACAAGAAATAATTATCGGTGAATGCGAATATTACTCCTGAAACCGACATTAATGAGGCATAAATAACTAGAAGTTTCCTTCTCCCAATTCTATCTGCATAAAAGCTAGCAAATAATGTAAAAACTACACTGTTCACGAGCGTTGAGCCTAAAAGCAGACCGATATGCACGTCATCAAAACCCAAAAATCTTAGATAAATGGCTATAATAACACTAAGGAATCCATAGCCAAATGTCCTCAGAATTCTTGCCGCAAGTAACAACTTTCCATCTCTTGAAAGCCAGTCGAGGGAAAAATTCATAGAATTGACCTATGGTGGTGACTGATCTGATACCAATACTAGTACTGGGATTTATCTCCTACTAGAAATTATGAATGAAGTTCTTTGTTTTAATATATATCATTGGGGGTACTTTAAATAGAATTGATAAATGCTATCTTACGTCTAACCCACATGTTCGAGCGCTTTTTTTAGATCCTCTAATACCATTACAGGATGAAATTCCACCTTGGCTCCAAAATCCTGGAATAATGGTTCAGCTACTGTAGGTATCATATCAGAACTTTCCAAATTGACTATAAAGACAAAAGTTCTATCTCCTCCAGCTTCAAAAAAATAGGAAGCCTCGGCATTTACTTTCTTTATGTAATCTTCAAGATTTTGCATGAATTTTGGATTCTTTATCATTCTATTCCCAGCGTCGGTGGAAATTTGCGCTCTTACTAAAAATCTCATTAGTAATTATCCTCACGGTACAATAAAAATTTCACTGCCTTAAGGAGTCAGTTTTTCCTTAATTGCGAATTTCCTAAGTAAAAATCAAGAAAGATGTATTAATTGGCCTTCGAATTAGAACATATTATTATTATCATCATCATTATTTTAATTGCACTTATTCCTGTTCTGGGAACACAAGCGACGGGGGAATTTGAATCAAGTTGCAACTGAGGTCGACTTACGTTTTGGTCTATCTAAATGCACTCAGGCGTATCGAAACGTAAACAAATGGACAATAGCTAACGTCTAGTTCAACTCATAGCTTTTCATATCGCAAATTCAATATAAGCAAATTTGTATAGACATCGTATGCTCGATGATTTGGTCAAAGACAGGGTAGATAATAAGAATCCGCGTCAGGAAGGATTAACGCTCACAGTGGACAAACTCGAATCCTTCGATAGAGAGAACTTTGAGATACTATCGACATTCATTGATCAAATCAAGATTTACAACACTTACCCTTTGTTAATAACTGATAATCTTCTTCAAAAGAGGATATCTTACTACCATCAGTTTGATATAGACGTATCCACCGGCAGTACGCTCACAGAGTATTCAATATCAGAAAATTCCCTTGACAAATTCATAACAGAATGTAGCAGAATCGGCTTTGACATAATTGAAATTGGTGAAAACAGTATTGATCTAGATATTGATAAAAAGAAAAGAATATCTGATTCCATACTTTCTGCAGACTTAAAAATTAACTGGAAGATAGGTAAAAAAGATCCCAGACATCAGATTGGTATTGATACCACACTTTTGAAGATTGATGATGCAATAAAGCTGGGTTCAAAAAAAGTTATCCTTGAAGCCAACGAGGGTATCAATGTTGGTATTTATGATCAAAACGGTTCCATCATTTGGAATTACGTTGCAGCTCTCACTGCAAAATATCCACCCAGTACTTTTATTTTTGAAGCGCCATTAGCATCGCAACAATCTGCATTGATAGCAGAATTTGGTCAAAGAGTGAACCTTGCTGAAATCACAATTGAGAATGTTGCTTCGGTAGAATCTCAGCGACGAGGATTTCTTTCCAAATCATCTTTTGGAATGAGCTTCTCACAAAAGGAAATAGGTGGAAGTCCTGCAGCGAAGTTTATCTATTATCTAATTAAAACAAAGCATCCAATAGAGCAAAGTGATCTAATTGGTATTACCCGTTTGCCCAGAAGGACAGTCCAAAGTGCAATAGAAGACTTAAGGAATCAGGGTTTTATTATTGAACGAAATAGCTTGGATGACAGTAGAAGAAAAGTGTATTATCCCGTCAAATCAGAATGGCTATGAACATTCAAAAATTTCTAAACAGATAATATTTATTTAGATACTTTTGAGAGTAACGTGTTATGTCTCCCTGCTTAATACTAGGGATTTAATTGAAATTGAAATAACGCAGAGGAATGGACAATTGCAACTTTACAATATTTGCTTATGTCCTTCAAATCTGTCCATCTCAAATAAATTGTGCATTTTATGCATATTTTATTAAAATTATGCACATTTGCGAGTATTCAAATATGCTTTGAATTAGGTAGAAAACATGAACAATACAATAAGAATCGCAGCAGTGATGACTATGTTGCTTATTGCCGGATTTATTGTGACCCTGTCTCTCTCAAATCAGTCATATGCACAGTCAACTCAAAAAAAGGTATTTAGACTAGGATACTTTCCGAATATTAATCACGCGCAAGCATTAATAGGAGTAGGAAATGGAGACTACCAGAAAGTTTTAGGAAATAATATAGAGTTGAAGACTTTGACGTTTAATGCTGGTCCCTCAGCTACAGAGGCCCTTTTGGCAAATCAAATAGATGCAACGTACATTGGTCCAAATCCCACGGTCAATGGTTATGTAGTTTCTGAAGGTAAGGCTCTCAGAGTTATATCTGGAGTAGCAAGTGGCGGAGCTGTATTTATAGTAAGAAATGATTCGGGTATCGAGTCTACAAAAGACTTTGCCGGTAAAAAATTCGCATCACCACAAATAGGAAACACCCAGGACGTAGCATTGAGGAAATATTTACTTGATAACGGATTAAAAACAAAGGACAAAGGTGGAAACGTTGAGGTTCTGCCCGTAAAAAATCCTGATATTTTGACACTGTTCTTAAAGAAAGAAATCGATGGAGCCTGGGTACCTGAGCCATGGGGTCAAAAACTGATCAAGGAAGGTAATGGTAGATTATTTTTGGATGAACGCAGTCTATGGCCTGCAGAAAAATTTGTTACTGCAAACATAATCGTTAATCCAGAATACCTTAAGAATAATCCTGATGTAATAAAGAAGTTTTTGGAAGCGCATGTAAATGAGACACAATGGATAAATAGCCATAAAGAAGAAGCCTTGAAGACTTTCAATATTGAATTAAAAAAACTTACAGGTCAAACTATCCCAGATGATCAACTAAAGGAAGCATTCTCAAGACTCGAGCTAACTTACGATCCCTTGCAAGAAACACTCATCAAATCTGCAAACGATGCATTTGAAATAGGATATCTCGGAAAAACAAAACCTGACCTTAGTGGACTTTACGATCTGAAAATTCTCAATGAAATACTGAAAGAAAAAGGACTTCAAGCGATCGCAGGCCCACAAAATCAACAACTGACGTTAGTAACGCTTCTTCAGGAACCACGATACCCACATTGACAACCAACTCGAGATATACAATCGTAGCATAGTGAGTGTAATTGAGCGAGCCGACACATATTACAATTCACTGTTCATCATATGCTATCTGAGAAAAATTAAGTTGATCCTGTCAATTGGAACATATATAGTTCTATATAGTATGATTTTGGGCTATGAACAAATCAAATAAGAATCAAATTCGATTCAGCACTTATAAGCAGAAACTACATAAAGTGTTGAGCGATGAATTTATTATTGTTTTGGTTCTATGGATACTGCACACGAATTGGGGCCAGCCTCTAAATCTGGCATTTGCATATTGTCAAATGATAGAATCCTCTTATTGATATCAATAATTGTCTTGTAATTCATTGGCCTTGCTGGCAAGGTGTCAGTAACTAAATGTACAAATTCATCCTTGTTCATGGAAAGAAGCGTTACTTTTTTCTTTAATGAACCTATTGTGTCAGATATTGGTACGGCATGCTTTAAACTAATTGAGTTTCCGTTAAAGTGTGCAGGAAGTATCAAAGTATTGTCTGGTAATCGAACTATCGTTTGATGATAACTCTCGTATAGCATTTCAGCATATTTTCTCGCTT
Source organism: Nitrososphaeraceae archaeon (assembly GCA_035454925.1). Lineage (GTDB taxonomy): Archaea > Thermoproteota > Nitrososphaeria > Nitrososphaerales > Nitrososphaeraceae > TA-21. The sequence continues at coordinate 3,097 of DATIFZ010000029.1, read as the reverse complement.
CTTCCCTAAGGTCAGGTCGCCCTACACCATCTACGAATAGTGTATCTCCGGTAAACAAATACGAATACTGAATATGGTTGTCAGTTCTGTTCACTACATCACTTTTATCAGATTCGGAATCAGAACGAGAATGCTCTATCAAGAAAGAAAAACTACCATTGGTATGTCCCGGAGTGTGAATAGCTCTTAACCAAATTTTCTTTGATATTTCAATTTGTTCTCCATTTTTAATATATTCGATATTGATTTCAGTATTTTCGCTGTTGTATTCTTCAAGTGAACTGAAATATGCCGTTACTTCCCCATGTGTCTGTGCAGCTATTGCTTTAGTCAATTTTGCTACTCCAGATACATGATCTGCATGTTGATGAGTATCAATTATCTTAATTATTTTCAATCCATTTTCCTTAGCAACGTTCAGAAAAGCCTCATAAATTTCACGACTTGGATCTATTACTACTGCAGTACTGTCTTCTTTAGAAGATACAATGTATCCCATACATCCTTTGGATATTCTTCTGATTTGCCATATTCTAAATGGAGCGTCATTAGGAACTACAATTTCTGCAGCATCGTAGACCTTATTCCAGCCCGCCATTCCTCCTCTGACACTTTTCACATTATATCCTAATTGATTGAGTAACCTTGCTGCCATCATGGATCTGTTTCCGTGAGCACATAGTGTGACAATCTCTTTATCTTTTGGTATCTCTCTGAGCAAGTTAGAATCATTCGTAAACAAGCGATCAACAGGAATTAATTTCGGATTTTGATGATTATCATATGATAACTTCCAAGATTCATATTCTTGAGGTGTCCTAACATCCAGAATGAAAATATCCTCGTGATTATCTATTTTCTTTTTTAACTCGGTGGGGTCAATTTCTTGACTATTGCCTGTCCTTTGACCATTCATATATTATTATAGAAAACGACTAACCACTTAAATAGATATTTATTATTGCCGCTAGGTAAACTTCTACTACACTTGAACAGAACCAATAATGTACAACCAATAAAGTACAACCAATAAAGTACAAATCTTAATTTCAAATTTACAAACTTAAATATCAAAATATCAAAAATATTTAAATTAAATAATTATATATTGATTCCAATGGGAAAGCAAGATTTCGACAATTATGACAAATCTCTGGCAGAAGAATTTGCCTCAAAAATGTTTCAATTTCTAAATGGAGGAATGTTGTCACTTATGATTAGTATAGGATATAAAACCAGCCTATTTGATATCTTGTCAGTGTTGGAACCATCTACAAGTCAAGAAATTGCACAAGAGACCAAGCTAGATGAACGATATGTTAGAGAATGGCTTGGTGCTATGGTAACAGGAAAAATAATTAAATATGATCCCTTAACAAGGAAATACAATCTTCCGAAGGAACATTCTGCTTTTCTAACTAGGGAATCAGGTGTAGACAATTTGGCTGTGTTTGCCCAATATGTATCTCTAATGGGAAATGTTGAAGACAAGATTGTTGAATGTTTTCGTAAAGGTGGAGGTCTCCCATATTCAGAATATCCACAATTTCAACAGCTACAGTCAGAGGAAACAGCAAGAATTTTTGACAGTAAATTGACTAGCCAGATTCTGCAATTAAATCCCAATTTTATGGATAGATTGAAAAAAGGAGTTAAGGTTTTAGATATTGGATGTGGAAGAGGACATGCCGTCAACCTCATGGGTAAAGCATTTTCAAACTCCAAATTTACAGGATGTGATATTTCTCATGAAGGGATATCTGCAGCAAAAGAAGAAGCAGAGAAAATGGGACTGACAAATGTTAGATTTGAGGTTAAAGACGCACTATTGATTGAAGAAATTGGAAATTTCGATTTAATAACAGCTTTCGATACCATTCACGACCAGGTGGAACCCACAAAGGTCCTGAAGGCTATCAATCGCTCATTAAATAAGGGTGGATTATTTCTAATGCAAGATATCGCCGCATCGAGTCAGGTACACAAAAATATTGATGCTCTACTGGCGCCTTTACTTTATACAATATCTACCATGCATTGTATGTCTGTCTCCTTAGCTCGCAATGGTGAAGGTCTTGGTACAATGTGGGGTAAAGAAATGGCCATAAAGAAACTTACCGAAGCTGGATTCAAAGATATTGAAGTCAAGAGAATTGAAGGAGATATAATAAATTATTATTATCTATCACGCAAATCGTAAAATTTGATATTGGGGTTCTAGTATAAACTTCATCTTAACCGTTACACATATCAGGCGCTTTCCTTTAGCTCAGTGTTTTTCAATCCACATGACAAACACCTATATGATTTGAACCTTTCAGTTTCCTTCTCACATATTAGATGCTCTCCGCAACAAGGACATATCATAATTATATGATATTATAGAAACTGCGTACTTATGAATTATGCTGTCAACTTTGCATTTATTTCATTGACTAATCTCGAAATTCGTTTCATGTGACTGCCTTCCCAATAAATCTTCCTACATTTTGTGCATTTGTAAAATATTTTATGGGTTTGCAATAATTGATCTGAAAGTTTGTTATTGATCAAACTATTATCCGATATTCTATCTACTTTACCATTACAACTGGTACATAAATAAGGGGCTGTTGGTAAATTTATATATTTGATATTTAGAGTCCTAAAGATAGTAACCAAGTTTTCTATTTCTGTATCTTTGTAGGTTAGAATGGTATCTATTTGTTTTTTCTTACATCTGTTAAATAATTCCTTGTCGCTTGTTAGTACAATTCTCCCTATGTAGATTGGTGAATTCAAAATATTTTCATCGGCCAAATGAGAGTCATAAACTGTATCAAAACCAAATATTCTCAATTTCCTAGCAATTTTACCGAGCATTGCATCAGCGAGAAATGAAAATTCATTATTTCTTTCCATTGCTTAGAAGCTAATGTGGGAAATATTAAATAAAATTTTGTACTTTAACCATTCCGTCATCTTGTGTACGACTGTCCATAGATGATATTGGTGATGCTTTCTTCACCGGATATACACCAATTAGCCTTACTATTGCGTTACATTTTATGCTGTAGATCGATTAACATTTTAATAAGTATGGAAGAGTTGATAAGAT
>DATIFZ010000028.1:0-41970 GCA_035454925.1 Nitrososphaeraceae archaeon | reverse complement strand
CGTATCGTTTCCACTGCTATGGCCTCACCAGGGGCTCCAATTGCCAAATCATCTTTCCCATCACCATTATAGTCGCCCGATGCAAGAGACCTGCCAAACATATCCCCCTCTTCTGCCACATCTCCTAACCCTGACATTCCTTGCACCCAGACTTGGGGATGCAATACAGATGTGGATGATAGACCATCTGGAGAACCGTAGATCACATGAATTTTACCTGCAGCTCTGATACTAACAGGATTCTCTTCATTTGGTACGCCTATCACAAGATCATCTTTCCCATCACCATTGAAGTCACCTGATGCTAGAGAATTACCGAAAGCGTCACCGGGTTCAGGAACATCACCCACCATCGATTGTATTATGACATGTCCAGGCAGAGCAGAACCTGTCGGCCGTACTCCAGATGAGGAACCGTAAATGATTTGCACCATTCCGCAGTTGGCATTAGGGTCATTACTACAAGCTGGAGCAGTAAAATCTTCATCAGGTACCCCAATAGCTATGTCATCTTTCCCATCTCCGTTATAATCTCCTGATGAAAGAGACCAACCAAAGAGATCGTCATTCTCAAGATGAGTTTCAATATTTGGCATGTCCTGTCTCCACATCTGGTCTTCTAGGACAGCGGTGGTCGACAACCCGCCTGGAGAACCATATATGACTTGAACTGCGCCTGTGTTAACAACAGAATTAATATCTTCATAAGGAACTCCGATGGCAAGGTCATCTTTCCCATCACCATTATAGTCGCCCGATGCAAGAGACCTGCCAAACATATCCCCCTCTTCTGCCACATCATTAAGACCATTTTGTCCCTGCTGCCACAGCTGGTCAGCTAACGGTGACGCAGTTGACAATCCTGAGGAGGAGCCATATATTACATGAACTATCCCCGCATATCGTATGTCCTGTGTACCGTCATTATTGCTGTCAATATCTTCAAATGGTACTCCAATAGCCTTGTCGTCAAATCCATCTCCATTAAAATCAGCTGTTACCTCTGAACTCGCCGCTGCCGCACTGCCACCACCTGCAGCATTGGCACTTGTAACGTTAGACTGGTTGGTTTGTTGTTTAATGTCGTCAAATACAAGTGGTAGAATATCTTTTAGTTCGGTTTTATTTTGTGTTGTACTGGAGATATTTTCTTCAATAGTTTGTAGCATACTTGCATTTGTTGTTGCATTTGTAGCCGTGTCAAGTAATTCATTACCTGATGCATTTTCTACAGTGCTAGGAGTCTGTGCATTTGCATAATTTGTTATTGTAATTGGTTCTGATATAGGATATGGTAATGAACTTGAAATAGATAGCAAAAGCATAGATGCTAAAACGGCTGACAGTCCAACATTTATGTGTCCTTTTTTGAAAAACAAATTGAACATGCAACTTTGCGTGTTCGGTTGTTATTAAAGATTTTAAATTCAGATCTCTTCTCATATGAATTACCATCACGTAAAATTAACATTTTTGATCAAAAAGCTATTAATAATTAAAACCTCACTTTAGACCCATCTGAAATTCCAGATTCATCCCTTCCAATTACGTTACCACGGTTCTTTTCCTGTCTTCCTCACTGACTCGTTAAACTTTTTTGCTAAATTTCGAGCATTGAATATTTGCCAAACGAACAATACAAAATAGGCAATTCCAAATACAGCACTTATGACTGGAATCCAAATTCCGATTGATGCGTTTTCTACTATGGTATCTTCATCAGTTGACATAGTAAAAGGCAAAACACTAAATATCAACACAAATGTCAGAACGGTAAGAACAACGCCCAAAATTAGTATTGCAATTCCTTTTCCAACTTTTCCAACATATATGTGACCTATTCCAGGTAAAGCAAATATTCCGCCTACAAATGCTATAAGTGCTGCTGTTCCAGGACTTTTATATGGTAACTGTTCTACGATATGGGAAGGGGCCTCCGTGTGCTCAGAATGTTGATGCAAGGCTGAATGACATTTAGGACACTCTACAACGTCCTTATTTGCGTCTAACTTTTCACCACAATTGCCACAGAAGTTAGGGGTAGCATCCATTCCTAAGTATTACTCTCAGCATATTAATAAACAAGATTACTTTTCATGTCAATATTGGCTATTCGAATATTGTTACTGCTTATTACTTTTGGCTTGTTAAACTGCGGATACGTCGAAGCCATAAACAATACTTCAGATGGCATTAAGGGATATGATCGAATTGACGACGCAATAAGTTATGTAATAAATTATAATGCCGGTGGCGGATTTACTGGTAGACATGACTACATCTTGTATAATTCTACAACTAATCATTTGATAAGTAATTACAAAACTAATGCATCATTATATGATTTAGGCCTGAGTAACGCCTTATTTGATCTTCAACTAACACATAATCAACAAAAAAACCTAAGCAAACTAGTAACAGAGGGAAACTTTTTTAACACCACCTTTAGTAACAACAAACCGTCCTGTTGTGACATTGGTTATTACGGATTGGAGGTAATTGTAACAAACAAGTTGAATTCTGTGAGCTGGACCTCTACAAATACTTGGGACGATACTAACTACAAAAGGATACCATCTATAGTTACAACCATAGTTGATACATTGGATCAATACACTGCAAATTCAACTCTTTTATTTTCGGAATCAAAAATAAAAAAGAATTAAAGTTTCACAAAATAAATCGGAAGTTTAAATTCATCGAGTTGAATGCGATTACTTTCCGTATTCATAGCGGAGAGATTTTATTAAGAACGCAACACACAACAAAAATAGAACAGAATTTAAGTCCAATTTGCGAGAATTAGAAACTCTAATTACGACCCATCTGAAATTCCAGATTCACATGTTCCAGACAAAAGTTTTATACACGAAACATTATGAAGCGTATTTAAATAAAATCGGTGAAAGTTTATTTAATACAATATCTCAGAATAATTACTTGTCCTATGATGAATGGCAGAAAATAATGATGGAACAGAATAGAATTTTTGATGAGGCAATAAAAAGACAGGGGAGAATGTTTGAAGATGCGATTAAACAATATAGTGATAGCAACGCCAGAATGTTTGAAGACGCCATTAGACGACAGCTACATATTTTTGACGAATCTGTAAAACGACAGCAGCAAGTTATTGACAACACATTTAAACAATTTAGTGAGAGAAGCGCCAAAATATTTAATGTCACGACTAAAAAAGTTTCTAAAAAAGGGCAGCAAAACGTTAGGAAGAAGAAAAGATAATAATCTTGAAAGTATAACTCGGCTCGACATACAGTTACTTCTTTACAGAACTATTTGAATGCATCTTGTATCTCTTATATTAGAAATTCTAATTCCGGTCAATCTGAAATTTCAGATTCATCCCTTCCGGCCCACTATATTTTGAGCAGAATTTTCAGTCTTTGAAGTATTAACAGGATTTTCTACCTTACTGAATATAGTAAGGATCTTACCAAATACAGTAAGATCGTCTGAAATTATTCCACTTTTCTGAATTAGTGTTGAAATTTCCAGATAAAGGCCCTAACTTTATGATAGTTCAAACTCAAATTGGAAACGGAGCAATGATCTCAAAGAATTCGGATTCGATATATGTCAGTAATTGTGGAATATAAAAGGCTAGAAAATTGGAATTAATTTTCATCATGATTTTTATTCTCTATAGTACGCCAAAATTAAAATGAGTTGAATTAATATTCTTTCAAGATTTCATACAAGATGTCTTCAATTCTTTTTAAGCCATCGGAGTTTATGTTATATTCTTATAAAGGTAACTATCATTGACTAGAACTTAAATAAGATCATTGCATTATTCCCTAAAGTAATCGTGGTAAAAGATCATAATCACTTTGCTCATGGAAATTCGAACGATGCAAATAAGAAAGAATTTTCATATAATTTAGAAAACGTTAATGCATATAGAGAAAAGCGGACAGTTGCTTTAGCATCTGTAATCGCATCTGTAGGTTTAGCTGCAACAAAACTTGTAATTGGCTATTCCACAAACAGCCTCGGAATCTTATCAGAAGCAATGCACTCGGGCCTTGATGTAATAGCAGCCTTGATGACCCTCTATGCAATAAGAATTGTAGTGAGACCGCCCGATGTAAGATTTACATACGGCTATGCTAAGGTTGAGAGTCTTTCCAGTCTTATTGAGATAATTCTCCTTTTTGCAGTTGCAGGCTGGATCTTTTACGAAGGTTTAGATCGTATACTTTTCACAAATACGCAACCGGAAATTACAATATTCTCATTTGCAATAATGACTATATCTATAGTGATAGATTTATGGCGTTCAAAAGTACTGTACAGAGCTGCAAAAAGATATGGAAGCCAAGCACTGGAAGCAGATGCGCTTCACTTTAAGGCAGACATGTTTTCATCTTCGATTGTTATTGTAGGATTGGTTTTTGTATTTGTTTTTCATATTCCAAATGCTGATGCTTTTACCGCGCTCATAATAGCGGCTATGATAATATATACAAGTCTAGGTCTTGGAAGAAGAACCATCGACGTTTTACTCGATAAAGCTCCTAAAGGGGTGAATCATCTTCTCTTAGAGTCGATATCGGGATTAGACGGAGTATCCAAGGCGCATGATATTCGCATTAGGAACATGGGATCTACAATTTCTGTAGATCTACATATTGAAGTTCCACGAACATCAACACATGATAGGGCTCATAAAATTGCTACGAATGTTGAAAATAGAATAAGAGAAGTCATGCCAAATTGTGACGTATTAGTACACGTTGATGCAATAGAAACATCTGCAGAAACACTGACTGATAGAATTAGATTAATTGCGGCAGAAACAGATGGGATAAAGAATGTCCATTCAATATACCTCTCAAGGATTATTGACCCTCATTCGAAGGAAAGCTCAAGACATGACGCAATTTCAATTGAAACCAAGAGCCATGAAATAGAAACATCCGATTCATTGATCCATCATGAATTCAATCCAAATACATCTTCAGTTCGTCTTCATTTGTATCTTGACCTTCAAGTCAATAGAAATCTAGATCTGAAAACCGCACATGATATCACCGAATCATTTGAACGAAGAATCAAAGCGGAGATAACTCAAGTGAAGGATGTCACAACCCACATTGAAATCGAAAGTACCGAAGAGGCAGATGTAATGGGAGTGGAGAAAAAAGTAAGTGGATCTTATACAGAGAAGATTCGTAATTTATCTATGCAGATAAATGGGGTGATAGATTGTAAAGACATTGGAATTGTCGAAGTTAATAATGAGCAACACATAACACTTACGATAGTCATTAAGGCAAAAGAAGGGGAAGATGTTACTTCGATAGAAGAGGCCCATAAGATCTCGACATATGTTCAGGAAATTATAATAAAGGAGACCGGAGCTTCACGAGTCGTTGTACATTCAGAACCTCTTTAGTACTTGTAAATACTGGGCTGGATATTCCGAAACACACGGGCTATAGGCAAATGAATTTCTGATTCTGGAAAAATATCCTAAATTACCTCTTCTTTAGCGATCATAGGGATTAAATTCAGATCCGAACCTATTCCCTTCCGAACTGCTTGCAAATGTCCAATGTTGAATGAATTAATACGGAGCTTGAGTAGTATGATTTCTAAATTATAACTGTAGCGTTATCAGTTCCACTGAACCCGTTATAAATTACATTTTTCTACATATTTTTTATAAATTTATCAGATAATATAATCTGAACTTTGTTACTAATTTAATATTTAGCAGCTCATACATCTTCAGAACCTCAAATAATTAAGTTTATTATTTCTAAGCGGCGTTAGTCAAAGAATGATGAAAGAAAGTTAGATCCAAAACTTACTACTCTTGTACTAGCAATAATAAAATACTCTGACGTACTACTATGCTTAGATGAGTTTAGATTCGGTGTTGGTTTCAAGTGTTATGAGCAGTGATGTCAAAACGGAAAAGGAGGATCAGAACATCATGGCTGTATGCAAGGTCATGCATGATAATAGTATAGGATGTGTTGTTGTCGTAAGAATCCAAAATAAGGAGAAAATACCTGTTGGAATAATCACGGAAAGAGATATCATAAGCATTTTGGGCAAACAGACAATAGATTTTAGAACATCCTTAAGTAGTTTCATGAGTAAACCAATAATTTCTATCCAACCCAATTGTTCGATTAGGGAAGCAATGCAATTGATGAATTCCAACAATATGAGAAGATTAGTTGTTGTCGACACGAATAATAAAATGGTGGGAATCATAACAGAAAAAGACATTTTCAGGCAAATAGCTATGAACCCAAATATGGTAACAGATTTCGTTGGTGAAAACTATCCTTTAGAATATAGAGAGGTTTACGGAAGGTTTACTGACTATATGGTCGATCTGCTTCCAAAATTATAACGATATTAAATCTCCGATAGCTGACGCTAGTCTTAGGCGGTCAAGTCACCAAAGGTTGGTTTGTAAACCGATATATATGATTAATGGAAATCTATACCACCTTTAGGAATAACTATGTTCTGAACAATTGCAATTAGGGTCTCGAAAAATATAGTATATACTCCGTTCTGAGTTTGAAGTAGATCCACAAATCTTAATGTTCCTTTTCTACTTCAAAGAAAAGTTTTGTCGATTTCTCACGGAAAGCGTGCTTTGCCGCCGGTTCTTATACCCCAGCCTCGGCATTGGCTTCCCATTCAGATCTTCATACCACACAATATAATTTCCCTTAATGAATTGTTAAGACAGGACAATTAAGTATGCCCGGCACTATTCTTGTGACTCTACAGAGTTATTGAATTAATATAAAATAAAACATATTAAAAGGAACACTGTTATCCAAGTCAATGACAAGCAAATGTCCATCATGCAAGACCACGATAGCCGAAACAGGTTGGAGTACTGAACAGATAGATGTTGATCATCACAGTGGAATAAGAGGTATGGTAATTTACTGCAAAAAGTGTCAGGCAATTCTAGGAATATTTCAAATGTAAACTATTCAACCACACCTTCCTCATAACATAACTAAATAATAATCTGATCACTAGTGACACGAGCAACATTTTTAGATGCTTTCTACGTAAAGTCGGGGATTTGATTGACCTACGATCGCCCTTGGAATTTATTACAAGCCAGGTAACCTATCAAGTGAATTAGCACCTGAGCAATACCTATAACTTTATAATCAAAGAAAATTTAGAATGAATATCTTTGAGGACAGTGTTTTCCTTAATTTTTGAGATCGGTGTACCGAAATTTTTATTTATCTTTAGTTACTATTTTTCCACATGAAAACCAAAACAGCTTCGGTCTTCAACATTATACTAATTGCTATAGCAACAATAGCTTTGAATGTTGGTACTATTTCGATAACCTATGGTCAAAACACAACAGATGTAGAACAGGTAAAGGATTATCTCACTCAAGCAATGCAAGCAATAGACAGTGGAAATAATACCCAGGCGCTAAAACTAGTAGAACAAGCGTCGGACCAACTTGAGAATATGACAGGAGTCGTAACTGAAGGTGAAGAAGGTGAAGAAGGTGAAGAAGGTGAAGAAGGTGAAGACAAAGAAGACACCGACGAGTAGGCTGAGTACGTAAAAGAAGTAGACAAGAAAGGTGAAGTTTTCCAGATTATACTACGAAAATGGGCTACATACACTAGTGTGTTGAATCCCTTCTGGCCCACTAAACTTTACTTATACAAGGATTCAAATTGTAAACAAATTAAATCCCTTCCGGAGTATTTTATTTCTTTATGGTAAAACTAACTTTAATTGTATTTATTCCGGAGCACAATACCATTTCATTTGATGATTTCGCAGATTACGCTCTATAATAAATCTCTTTGAATTCTTCCACCTTGTCTTTCTTTCCTCTTCTTTTCTGTACTACAGGCCACTGTTGTGTATATCGTGGAGTAACGTCCTCAAGACAATTGGCGGAGAATGCTAACACATACTCATACTTCTTTCCCCAATTTTGCTCATAGTAGTAAGGATGGTCAAATGAAATAGGATATTCCAAAGTTGAGTCGATATGTACCCATTTGTTATTTATCAAAGATTCGTTCCAGCAATGGTCAAGATAATCATGTACTATCCTAGTTTGTACTGATAATGAATTTAACATAGCACCGAAGAGTATGGACCATTCACTACACCTACCGATTCTTTTTTCTGCAATCCTTAGTATTTTATCATATCGTGGAAATATTTGGGTTGAACCACAAACGTCACACTTGTGAATTTCTGTATTTCGAAATGTTCCTAAGTTGTTCTCTACAAATTGAAGTCTCATCGCTCTATTACATCCTGTACATTCTAGTTCTTTCGGCATCCACTTCATAAAGTCATTTTTGTACCAATATAAGAGCGGTTCCAAAGATTGGTCTTCGAGACTTGATTTTAATACCTTATCTGGTACTAATTGTTTAACAGAATCCAAAACTGCCCGGTCGTTAAATTGCTCTGAGATTGTTTTGTATAACTTAAAAGTGTGCAGGTATAATGAGGATTGATTCAAGTCACTAATATGAGATTTAGGTAATCCCAAATTTATAGTCCTGGATGAAGCTTTAGAAATGGACATTCATGTCAGCTAAAAGTTCATGGCATTTTTACTTTATTTTATGCCATACTTAATATCGCAACCATTCTTGTTTCTTAAACCAAAACATCATGATTGCTACAGGGACCGAAGAAACTATTAATATTATAATGAATGTCGTGTATGGTCCAAGAAATGTAGCTGGACCCGTTGCTATTCCTCCAGGCAAATTAACATTCATTCCGTAGTAAGCAGCAATAACGGTTGCAGGGATTGATAGAGTGAACAGTATTGTAAGTATGGCAAGAATTTTGTTAGATTTTTCAGTGCTTAGCATAAAATCGGTATCTTTGAATATATCAATTGTTTCCTTCGATTCGTCCACTGCCTCTATTGCCTTATCAATATGATCGCTAACGTCATCAAAATATGGTGAAAGGTCTTCCTCAGAGAACCTTTGTATTTCCTTACTAATTTGCAACACAATTCGTTTTAGAGGATAAATAATTCGCCGCAACGCCGTTATTTCCCTTCTTAACATGGAAATTTCTTTTGCTACTGCGGTTTTTTCATTAAATACAACGTCTTCAATACCATCTATGTTCCCTTCTACTTTTATTAGAATATGGAGTAAATCATCTACCATCATATCTATAATACTGTGAAGTAGATATCCTGGCGAATTTCCCATAATAGAATCGCGTTGCACGGCATTAGTCTTACATATTTGAAACATTTCTGACAGAGGCTTTAAAACTTCTTGCTGAATCGTTATCAAATAGTCAGCTCCGGCAAATATTGCAAGTTGCGCAGGTTTTGAGATACTTTCTTCTCTGTCTACTGTAGGGAAATGAAGTATTGCAAATACCTGGTTTTCATATCTATCGACTTTAGGTATTTGAATTTTTGACAGAGAATCATCTATGTTTAGTTCATGGAAGGAATAATGTTTCTCAAGAAGTTTTAGTTTCTCCCGAGTGGGATTTTTAACATCAATCCACGTAACATTAGTGTTTGATACCCGCTCTGGTTCTTCAATGGCATCTCCAATTTTACCCATTCCCACTCACTATCAATATTTCTTAATTCCAAGAACCGTATAAGACTTCCTAAATATTCATGTCTGAGAAGTTCTTGTTTAAAAGTACTTACAAATTCCCTTGTGTCCTAACTGTGTTAAATGTCGTTCATCTAACTGTGTTAACTGTCGTTCAAAATGAATCCTGCGTGAAATGCTTGCTTTATAAAGTCCTGATTTTAGAAAGGTTAGTAAACCCAAAAGTTAAATCCCAAGTTAGTAGAACCTACTACATGCTAGTTCACAGTCCCTATGAACCTAATAGTGTGGAAAACGTTAAAGCTGAGTAGTGCATTAAGATGTCAGGAAACCAGCTTTTAGCCTGATATCGTCAAGCATCCCTTCCGGACCATCCGAAAATACAGGCATTTATAGCCCATATGTGAGTAATTAGATACGCATTTAACTTAATTACTTAAGATTTCCGCTAACTCCCTAATTACTAGAATACTGCAGTTACAATAAATGATTGAATGTTTATCGATTATCGCTTTCACTTACCATTATGAATTAATATCGGCTTCTATTGCTTATTGGCTGGTCAAAGATTGATACTAACGAAGATTTCGATTATGGCTTTTGTACTTTCCACCATTGTTATTCTTCCTTGCCTTTATAATGAGACTTACGCCCAGCAGGTTTTCAGAGACCGTAACTTTCTTATCACTGAAAGCAAGCCGTCTGTTGCAGATGCTACTCTAAAAGTTGAACCAGTAGTTGGTGGGCTAGAGTTGCCTACAACCATGGCTTTTTTGGGGCCAGACGACTTTATCGTTTTAGAAAAAGATAAAGGAATAGTATTGCGTGTGACAAATGGAATTATTTTAAATAAATCCTTACTGGACGTAAACGTAGCAAATTCGGTTGAAAGAGGAATGTTAGGTGTCACTGTTTCTAAGAACGTTTCTAATACATTTGTTTTTCTATACTATACGGAGATAAATGGCAACGACTATGATGATCGAAAAGGATTACAACCCGAAGGAAATCGAATCTATAGATATGAACTTGTAGGTAACGAACTTGTAAATCCCATCCTTCTTTTGGATTTACCTGCTACGCCCGGACCAAGGCATAACGGAGGAGCAATAGAGATAGGTCCAGACAATAATCTGTATGTACCAATAGGTGACGTTGACGCTTCCTTTAAAAAACCAATTATTAGGACAATGACTCAGAACTTTGGAGATGGATTAGTTGCGGACGGACGGAGTGGTATACTTAGAATCACACAAGATGGCAAACCAGCGGAAGAAGGAATTCTGGGAAATTCAATGCCATTGAAATTATACTATGCCTATGGTATTAGGAACAGTTTTGGATTGGGTTTTGATCCAGTAACTAAGAACTTATGGGAAACAGAGAATGGACCAGTTCACGGTGATGAAATAAATCTGGTATATCCTGGTTTTAACAGCGGATGGCATGAAATTTATGGCTTTTCTTATTCTCAACAAGATTTTGATACTAATAAACTAGTAACGTTTGAAGGTAAAGGTAAATATGGCGAACCTAAACTGGTTTGGGGTAGGACTGCGGGACTCACATCTCTAGTATTTCTAAATTCGGACAAATTGGGTACTCAATATAGAAACGATATGTTCATAAGCGATGTTCATAATGGACGTATATACCATTTTAAATTAAATACCGATAGAACGGAACTTGCTCTCCCTAACTCACTTGGGTCAAAGTTCCTTACAAGTCTGTATGCACCAGATGTGGATAAAATTCTATTTGGTCAGGGATTTGGGGGAATTACAGATCTTACCGTAGGTCCAGATGGCTACTTGTATGTAGTATCTATTGGGCAAGGGAAAATATTTCGTATATTACCTAAATAAGAACCCAAGTATGAGATATTATTACGAAGTAGATTATTTATATAAAAAACTGGAAATCCTAATTACGACCCATATGAAAATCCAGAATCATCCCTTCCTGTTCGATACATATTACACGATATATGCATCGTTGCCGAGAAAGATATCGTATCCTTGGTAAAACTGGCGCTAGGGATAGACAGCGTATTGTTTAATCCGGAAAAATTGAATGCAGGAAAACTACAATTTACAAAATGGGATATGGTTATTCATACTTATCTGACTTTGCTTCTGCGTCTTTTAAGGACTCAAGTATCTTCGCATTTACGTTATCCATATTCAAGTTTTCTTTTAGGTAACCTGCAAAATCAGTAGGAGTAATTATTCCAAGTGGTTTAGTTATATCGTCCCCCTCTACAACGAGCAAATGCCTAACTTTATTCTGTATCATTATATCGGCGGCAACTCCGACATCTGAAAACGCATCTGTAGTAACTAACACATCAGATAAAATATCTTTAACAATTGTATTCTTACTGCTTGAATCGTTAGCACATACCTTCCTTACTAAGTCTCGTTCTGTTATTATACCAATAGGTTTATTACTGCTGTTCACAACGACTAATGAACTAACGTTCTTATCGCGCATTTTCTTTGCGGCATCTCGGACTGAACTAGATCCTTCGATGGTCTGAAGTTTGTTTGTCATTAATTCACCAATTGTTGTCAATATGCCTGCTCATCGATGTATGTAATGCTAAACAAGTATTAAAATGATTTACCTTTACTCGAACCCGTAAATATTTACGTCTTTCAACCTGAAAAGAAGCCTAAAACCGCATCGTAAAGTGTAACAATGAATTATTTCGACCTTTCTTTATTTTTATTTTGTACACCTTCTTAGGAATACGTGACCTCTTGACAACAAAGCTAATGTTAATTTAACAATGATTTTATCTTGACTTGCAATTACTCCACTAATCTCGCTATGTATATTAGAAAGGAATTGGCGATATTGTTCAGCTTTTTGGCTAAGGAGTTCAATTTCTGGATTCAATAAATCTGCCATTTTATAGTACTGATACCCTTTCAGATTTTTTTATAAAACTATTGTTCAACTAGGCTCATTTTCTCCTACTCACCAAATAATGAAGTGTCGATAATGCTTGTAATATATTATCGATCTTAAAAGTGAAGTCGTTAGACCAATCGGAAATGAATGTTTTATAATATAAAATTAAACTAAGTCAAGGCTGGCGGGATTTGAATGTCACGGATAAAAAAACCATTCCTCGGTAACGGGCTCTGAAAGAAGAGAACGTTTTTTGAGCTGAAGAAAATAAATAATTATTTAATTTGCGTACGCAATAGCGGTTACGACTAGGCTCATAACTAGGACAGTTAATGCAGTCGCAACAATCTGTAAAATCAATATTCCTATTATTAAAAAATCCAATTAAAACCTAATGCAAGATAATTCTGAAAATTGTTCACTAAATCAATTCGTAATCACATTTATGACCTATAATATACTTACCAGTTTAGGACTTAGAGAAGGAAATGTCGTTAACACCAAATCTAAAGCTCGTATAACACTTTACATTTTCAATTTCGTTCTCTTAATCCGAACTCGCTCTAACTTGCAGGCCGAATTTGAACGATTCACATTGCAAACAAAGTAAATCCTTTCCGGGTCCGTCCGAAATAGATGTTTTTATACCGCAAATGAATTACAAATTACGTACTAGAACAAGAATTCGAGACATTATGTCCATAGGCTTGACAAATTTCTTTCTTATCCATCCCTAGAGGGAACGATTTCAGAAAATGTGCTAAACTTGATGAACTCAAAGTATTAAATCCTTACAATGAAGTATATTCAAATTCATAAATGTTCAAAAATTAAGAATTGAAAATAAGTAAATTTCATCAATGGTTTTATTTTCACTGACATTTCAGATAATAATGTGGTTAAATCTATAAGTCTCATGATTACAATTATTAAGTTATCTTAATTAACCAATAATTAGTAACTAGAGCTTTAATAAATCACGGGCAGTGCTATGATTCCTATTGTAGGTACTAGTTATTGTTGATATCCTCAGTTTACTAATTATTAAAATCATATCTAGGCAATCAATTTTTTTCCACATTTTCCGCAAAATAAAACACCAATTATATTGAGGTTATTACAATTTGTGCAAGCATCTTGAATCCTTTTTCCACATTTAGTACAAAATTCTGATATGCTACTATTAGACCAATCACAATCCATGCATATTATACTTGCTTGTACGGGATAATACCTTCTTTTATTATACTCCCGGCCTGCGTCAATAATTTGCCAAATGTAGAATACAAAAAAAGGAATAATTTCAAAATTAATCAAAATTAAATGAGAAAAAAAAAGAATGGTTAGTGCCGATACGAAGATAATCGTGCCTCTAGTAAAATTACCAACATACATCTGGCCAAGTCCAACAAATAAGATACTTAGAATGATTGCTTTACGTCTCGTCTTAGCCAATTGGTATTATCCAAGTCTATCTGTCATAAAACTTGGATATTAAATTTCCTGAAATAATGAACATATAATCTGAAATAATGAACATATAACCTGAAGCAGAATAAATGAATGATACTAATCGCTCTGAAATATTATCTGGGTAGAAATAAAAGTAATGCGATGACTCTTGCCCTTCTATAAGAATTTCTAGTGATCATCATCAATAATCCAAATCCAAAAATGTCATAACATTGAGATTCTTATTCTAAATATAGATAATTTCAGACGTTCCACATATAGGAATAATATGAACTACTCTATTATCTCTTTTGAAACAAACAATTGATACCTATGCAAGAGTGTATTAATGATATGGTAAAACATTATCGTGATTGGAATTTCAATTAGTAACAAGTAGACATAACTACATAAAGCTAAAATATCCCTTCGCATTACTTTAAAATATCAATGCTTAGAGAAATGTTAGTATCAGAAGAAGAATTAATAATTATTGAAAATGCCTTAAATGAGGCAAGAGAATACCTCAGAAAGGATTTAACATCAAATGCCACTTTACTCAAAGAGAAAATTAGCGAGGCCGGACAGCTGGTAGGTGATAAGTTGTTAATAGACGTGTCAGACCAAGAATGGGGCATCTGGTTCACCAAGACTGGGTTTGTCCAACATCAAAAAAAACTGATAGATGATTTGCAAAAGATCCAAGAGCATCGTTTAAGGGAATTCTTTATTCAGACACAGAAACCAAGTGAGCATCAAGATGGTAAATTGATATCCGAACTTAACCACGATATCCGGGAAAACGCAAAATTGCTCTCTGACTTGGGTCTAATGTCCCCCTTCGGAATCAATATAAAAAAGAAAATTATTGAAAGTTACCAGAAAATGAAAAGTAGTGGAAACATGGATACCGGAACAGGTGATATACAGAGATAGTTGTCATAAATAATATCTATGTCATTTTCCTATTTATTTACACCACATAAGAAGACCATCCAACAGTTTCTTAGTAAGGATTGAATCACTGAAAAATAGAACACTTCTAGAATAGTTGGATTTTTTAATAGTTTCTTGCGTCTTGCATATCAATTGTGGCAGGCGTTACCCAAATAGAAAGAGAAAAAAATTAAGATTTTTATCCGATTAGGCTAGCTCCTGTCCGGAAGTTTCCCTTTTTCTTCTTTCATACTTTTCTTGAATAAGTCCTTGACCTTCTTCAGAATCTAATCTTTTCATAGTTTCAAATGCCCTATCAATCGCACTATCGAGATTTGCAAAATGGTCTACCTCTACCTCAATTTCTATATTGGGTCCAGTAGACCTGTTTTTGGGCGGAATAGAAATTCTTATTCGTTGAGTCATATCATTCCTTATTTGGCAAATATTTAAAATTATTGGAATCGCAGATAATTGTTAATATTGTGTAATTTGAGTAACGATCGTAGAATAAAAATGTAATAAGATTAAAAAATATATAAAAATTAGTGAAAGAAAAATTAATGAACGGGTATCCATAAGTCAAAATGAGATTTCTTGGTAATGAATAAGGGTTTACAGCTGGAAGCTGGCAATTTCACTAGCTTTGAGTTTGCTAGAAATTGACATGTTAAAATTACTTCTGTATTTTGATAAATTTGCATTTTTGCATTTGTCTAGCTTGGCTTTTACGTTGATCTTTCTTTTTTTATTATTCGTTTTTACCTTAATTTCCACGTTAGAAGGGGGAACAGCTAGAGAAATTTCAATACCTTCGGAGAAAGTGATAGAATTCCTTGATGATGCAAATAATTCATTGGCAGAAGGTAATAGAACCAAAACAGTATCTGAATTACTTATGGCCCAGAGGACTCTAGGCCAAATTAACGACAACTCCTCATCAATACGGGATTCAAAGATCCTCATTCGTGACACTACGCAGGCACTAGTAAATGGTAAAACGGATACAGCATTAGCAAATCTAAATTT
Organism: Nitrososphaeraceae archaeon; assembly: GCA_035454925.1. Taxonomy (GTDB): domain Archaea; phylum Thermoproteota; class Nitrososphaeria; order Nitrososphaerales; family Nitrososphaeraceae; genus TA-21. The sequence goes on along the minus strand of DATIFZ010000028.1, from coordinate 26,035 downwards.
AATATATCGACAACTAGCAAATAAATTACCATCAAAAGAAACAACCACGTCAATTCCATCAATGGAGAACAAAACAGCACTAACAGTACAAATATCGCCAAGTAATGAAACAACGGTCACTACTAGTAATCAGACTTTAAGTAGGCCCACACCAATTGAGAAAACAACCCAATTAAATGAATCAACATTACCAGGTAATGAAACATCAAGTACAATTTACAATGAAACTGGTATGAAATATCTTCTTTATAACAACCGTTTATTTGGTATAAAAATACAGTATCCTGAGAGCTGGACAGTAAGAAGCTACAACTATAACAAAGGTGGAAATAATACCGTTGTTGGATTCTTTTCTCCATCTAAACACGATTCGCATATAGAGAATATCTCAGGGATAACTAGACAGTATCTGCCATACTTTGACATATTTGTATTTGATTCCAAGAACACGTCTCTCGAAAATGTTATTAAAGGTAGAGTAAATAGAATTCTAAATCACACTTATTCTGAAATAATTGAGTTGAAACCATATATTCTTAAGGGAAATCTCAGTGCATATTTACTGGTTTACACAGCTACAACAGGAGAAGGTCAACTTTACAAGAAAATACAGATTTATGCTCTCATTAATGATAAAGTATACTTATCGACATTTACCTCACAAGAAGAGTCATTTTCGAATTACCTGCCGGTAATTAAGAAAATGATCGATTCATTCGAAATACGGAAAAGGGTTGGAGATATGTGAATATATTTAGTTCAACAAATTGCCATTGCAATATATCATAAATGGATTTGATTGGAATAAATAGATCTGAGTAATTTGACGTCCAATTTTGATTTAGTGAAATGCAATTTTTAATTAAAGACTGTACCTCAATCAAGTAAAATATCAATTTAGATTCTACCTAAGCCATATCATATCACTTCACAAAGAATCTTCATAGAATGAGCTAATATGAGCTATAGTTTAAAACAAATCGAATTTTATTGGTATCGAACGATAATAATAATCGCTACTGGATCTTAGATCTACCAGAATTGCATCCGCTCAAACTGATTCGGCTACGGAATGTTAGTATCTCCTGAATAATCAAACCCTATATTATTTGTTATCGTGCATTGTCCTCCTACTAAATCCCCTTTATCTGGATTATAATCTAGGACAACACCACCACTTTCGCAATAAAACTCATCATTTCCATTGCCGCCATGCATTATTGTGGTTCTAACTCCGGCAATGAGTTGATCGTCACCATCCCCTCCTGTTAGAATATCATTTCCAAATCCACCAAAAAGTGCGTCGTTACCAGGTCCACCGTCAAGTAAATTTGTCCCCACTTCTGAAATAATAATGTCGTCACCCTGCTCTCCAAATAGCCTGTTGTCATCCTTTCCACCATAAATAATGTCATCACCGGCTCCAGCAAATACATCATCGGTTCCACCGAGCGAGTATATAATCTCATCATCTGCGTTACCATTGATCCTATCATCGCAATTGGTTCCCATTACAAGAGGGCCATTTTTCTTTAAATCCGAAATCCCGTCAGCGAGATCCTTGGTTAGACACTTAGAGTCTTCTAACTTTTCGAGAGGGTTTGAACTGAAAATATTATCCAAACCATCTTCTATACCTTGCATGATATCATTTAATAAATTGAAATCTAGGAATGCTAGCTCTGACTCTGCATTGGCTTGTTGTCCTAGCAAGGACAATCCTAAAGAAATTATAAGTCCAAATCTAAAGGAGTATTTAGAGCCACCTATCATTCGTGAGCAATAACTACCTGTTGCAGGATTGTAATACCCAAATCATTCCCCAATAACACTATAATTCTCATTTCCCAAATTAATTCACCATTCACGAGAACCATTATCCCGGGCAAATAATAAGTGTTATCTAAAACACGGTCCGTGATCCGCAGATGGGTCCTAATTGCTTGAAACTTACAAACTAACAATTCAATCTGAAAATAGAGGAATACTATCATTTCAATATCGCAAAGTGCCAATCTGCGCAAAAGAATTTATTAATTAATTGCGAATATAACAGGAACAGGATTTATTTTACTATTCACAAAATTTACTCCGTCAAAACTTAAAGTTATATTAGTATCAATTCAAATACTATTTCAAGCTCTTTATAAAGGAACGTTGGAAATTCTAATTACGAGCCATCTGAAAAATCAGATCGGTCCCTTCCGACCCACCATATTTTGAGCACAATTTTCAATCTTGGTAGCATTAAAAGAACTGTTCTTGTTACAATTTGTCATAACAATGTTACAATTAGAGTTATTGCGCACAAGATTTGTAATATTGTGGTTTATGCTTGGTCTGGCCATCATACTTTCTTCACAATCCATTAACTGATCCGGTTTAATTCAGAGTGAAAATAAAATATTGCAATGCTTGTTAAGAATCGTATTAATTCAAAATTTAATATTATCTGACTTCTATTAGATCTTCCTTAATTCCTTTTGTAATGAGAAAATCCTTGACTGCACCTCTATGATCACCCTGCAAAATGATAAGCCCATTTTTATAAGTACCTCCAGCTCCAAGTTTGATTTTTAATTCTTTAGTGATTGAAGCAACATCAGTCATACTCTCAAGGCCTTTTATGACTGTTGTTGGTTTCTTAAATTTCCTAAATTCTTTGGCGATGACCACTTTGGCTTTCTCTCTGTCTAATTCTTGTAGAAAACCGTCAATGGAGCCTGTATCGTAATAACCTTCTGACACTAACAATGATATGCTATTTACGTTAAAGAAGGTTTTGATCATAACCGGGATAAATAACGATAGTTTTCGTTTTAAGATGTAGAGATTTGCTTATGACATTAATCGAAATTATTTTCAGACGGATATTTCAGTGGCAAATTCGAGTGACTAGTGAAATCAAATTAAAAATCGTTGAAAGGTGAATAGAAGTAAAAATATTATTTCATCTGCGTGACAGGTAAATAATAATTGAAAATTACAATTTCAAATAATGACTCACACTGTTAACAAAGCAAATCACTCCGACCCACCATATTTTGAACACAATTTTCAGTGTTTGAAGAATTAAGGGAATAGTTCTCGTTGAATTTAGGTGTAACAATGTTACAATTAGCAGAAGCAGGAATAAACCCAGTTGACAAGCGAAGGAACTTCTAAATCGTGATCTCCTTTATTAGGCAAGATTAGGATAAAAATGGAGAGGTCACTGAATAAGAAGATGGATGATGTCGAACAAGACCTTGAAGAATTTGCGAATTATGTTCTAGAGGCAATAAAGCAATCAGACGGAGAAATAAGTAATTGGGATGAAATACTACGAAAATGGAAAGTAATAGAAAAAAAGAAAGATCTTGCACTGAGAAAAAAATTAAAATGAGTGTTATTCAATGAATTTTTCGAAACAAAGTATCAATCAATCTCTTTAAAAGTGCAGTTACTCATATTGTTACTGTGGATGCTAAGGTAACCAAGGACCGTGAAGTCCAAGCGGGAAACAAAGACTCGAGATGTAATTCTTGCGATGAGAAAAAAGAAATTGTGTTTGAGAAAGAAGGTTTTAGACTTTGCAACGAGTGTCTGGATGAGTTCATGAAGGAACATAGATTTCCGAAATAGTATTACTTCAAAACTGAGTTGAACTTCAAATTAAAAATGTTATAATTATTTCTTATCTGGATGCGTACATTTAGTATAATAATTTCATAAGATTAATCTTGACCACTAGACAGTGATTGAGCTCGTGACTATTTTCATAAATTCTTCTGTTGTTTTTGTTTACCTGGATCTCAGTTTGTCATAACACTCGTATGAGTCTAGGATCTGTTAAACCCAATACGCGGCACCAATCACCCAACTAAACGGAGAAGCAATAAACAATGGTACGACGACACGCTAATAGACATTTCCCCTCTAATTATCTACATAAAGTTGTCAGTAATGATGTTAATTGAGCTCCGAACTGAACTATTCACAGTGCATATTCATAGTGTGAGAGTGATAATGATGTTCCGACATTTCTTTACCACAATACCTGCAATGTATTTCTTGGTAAAGACTTTTGTAGCGATCTTCGCAGTATTTCTTATTTGCATCATTCAAATTAACGTTTTCATGTATTTGCTTTTCTCTTCCACATAAACTACGGGTGTTAATTGAAATTTTCATTTCGTTCTCATTTTTGTTATTAGAAAAAATAAAAGAAAATGGATTTATTTGCAGAATCTAATTGTTATATGCGTAACCTGAATCTTCAAAACAACGAAGTACTTCATAGTCTGCTAGATTATTTGAGAGATCTTGCATATTTTTTATGCACTCTCGCGTCTCCATATCTTCTTGTTTGAAGATTCCATAAGTATCCACTACTCCTTTTCAAAATCAGAGCGTAACGTTTTACTTTTGTTACCATTCAATATTTTTAACCTAGTTATGAAAATAATTTGTTTTATTATTACAGTATACTTATCAGAATCTATATCTCTGTAAATCTCTAATCGATATATCGAGAATAAATTCGTTACCAATTCTACGCTCTATATGAGATTTTGGGACATTGTATTTTACACCTGAAGGCGAAGCAACCAATATGAAGCTATCTGATATAGCTTCTATCGAACCTACTAATGTTTTTTTTGCTCTGACCTTTTTTTCAAGCATATTATCTAGATTCAAGTTTTTCTGTAACATTCTACTCATATCTTCTGTGAAGGAGAATATATGCTCTGATTAACAATGTTATCTTATCCCTAGTCGAATTTCTAGATGGCACGGTTTTGAAGGAAACTAATCTATTTAGTAAGGCCTAAGAAGTACAAGTATATTGGCCTTCATATGGTAACATTGGTAAATTGATGTGATTATTCTGAAACTACTATCTCTTTAGCTTCTGCCTTAAATCCAATTTTTGCATGAGCGCCATCGCAATAAGGTTTTGTATTAGTTGCACCACATCTGCACATAGCAGCAAACACAGTTCCGTCTAGTTCTATTAAATTAGGACCATTTGCAGCACATTTGATTACAACTCTTGCCATAACGCAAGTAAACCATCCAGTTATATAAATAAAATGCTTTGCAGTTCTTTTGCTATTGTGAGGCCTTTGTGGTTTCCGGGTTCAAAAACAGAAGATGGCCATTGTCAGTTAAATGTTCATTGAGGACAAAAGAACACTTTAGACACAATACAGACTTGTAATCTTTTTTTCCCTGATAGAACCTAAGTATTTATGAAGTTAAGCTCTCATCTAGAGTCGATTGTCTTGAATTTTGAAAAATGAGATTTCGAGCATGTTTAAGGATTTCATTTTGCTTGACGGATAAAACGGTACCGTATATTTCTTTGAACTCAATTGCATTTACTACAGCTCGAGCACCATAATGGTTGTTAAAATAACCTCTCACAACTGCTGTTTCAGAGGTAATCATTTTGACTCTATCAACCGAAGGTTTTAATTCTTCCTTTGAATAAAGATAATTATATCTAGGTTTTACGCGTTTACCATGCCATCTAATAAAAGAATGATTTGCTGTTATAATGGACTCTGACAAAAATTGCAAATTATCTTGTTTAGGTGAATCTGTCATGACTGTTGCTATGTTGTAATGTTTCAACAGCTCCCATGGGACTTCAGTATTCCAGGAAGGATTTCTAAATTCAACGGTATAGTCGTATCCGCTGGGAAGTCTATCAAGAAATTGTTCAGTATTTCTGAATTGCTTAACGGTAAAACTTGGGGGCAATTGGATAAGCAATGCACCAAGTTTATTACAAGTTTTTAGAGGCGAAATCTTTGCAAGGAAGTGCTCAAGATGTGTTACTGCTCCGCTCTTCACATCCAAACGCTTATCATGTGTTACTATTTCAGGGACCTTAATTGAAAATTGAAAATTATCCGGAGTTACTCTAGCCATTGTTCTAAAGGTGTCCTCCATCATAAATTTGTAAAATTTTTCATAAAAAGTTGCATCCACTTCTACTATATTGAAAAATTGAGCATAGTACTCTAACTTCTTAGTTTGGGTACTGGGATAAAATACCTTGAGCCATCCTCCCTTTTCAAATGAATGGGAATAGCTCCAGCCCGAACAACCTATGAGTAACTTCAATACAAATCAATGTGAAATGAATGGACATATAGTTTGTCTACTTTTTTCTTGAGGTGCCATGTATTCATCATTAGAAGGGCAGATAATAGATAGCAGTTATACTGGATTTGCAAGTCAAACTTACTTAATTTGATTAACTGTATTTTGCTTTATACATTTGGATTAGGGTGTTACACCAAATTAGGGTCTATTTTTGAGAATGATATACCTTCCACGTAAAGTATGTTCTTTAATTATTATCTGAGTATTGAGTTTCGGCGTGGCATTGAAACTAATTTGAAATTAATCGTAACCTTCATTTAGCCCGCAATCAAGGATTTCATAGCCAACCAACCCATCTTGTCCGTTACCATTTTTATGTGCAGTGTCTAGACATTTCTGCTGATCCTCTGAGGTCAATTTGTACGCGGGCGAATCCTGGAATTTATTCCAGTTAACTTCATCATGATTCGTGCATTCCTCGTGGTCTATGCACTTTGAAATTTCGCATAGAGAACCATGATAAGCCAGTAAATCAAATTCTTTAGAGGATGGATTATTAACATCATGATTTTTTGGATCCCATTTCATTTCAGCATAGGCATCCTCACATTTGACTTGTTTCGCAAAGGAGTACTGAGATGATAAAAATGCTGTTACTGCAATTGTTACGAGAAACAGAACTGCGAAGAGTTGAAGCACAAGAATTCTAGAAAACTACAATTAATAAATCTTATCTTAACATTAAGTCACTTGTACTAAGCCACGAAATTAGTATCCCTGGGTTTTCAAAGTTTCAACGAGCTACATAAACAAAAAATTTTAATTCTTTTGGGTCATTGGATCACCTTTTTTTTCGGTATTGTCTAAAATAGTTAAGATCTTCTTGGCTTGAAGATTGTCTTGGATTGAGGATACTGAGTAATACTTGAAAAGTTGTAGAATTTACCCATAATCGAGTACCCAATTTCTCGAACAAGTGAAGAATCAAATAATAGTAACGATTCAATTTTGAACATTGTATTCTGCAAATGTCCCCTATTCACCTAATCTCCTAAGTGACCTGAGACAAAAATATGTCCTAAACATTGCGTCAATGGCTGGTTTGCCATGCAGCAGAAACTTGTCATTCTCGCTAGCAAGTACTGATTCTCAAAAGAATTCACGCAAGTTGACTAATGGAACGGATAAAAACTGCAATATCATAATGATTGCAGTCATCAGTGCGTCGATAGTCACTTTGATTGGAGATATTAGATATTTCAAGAGCTCAACATGAATTTAAGATACTGTAATTCAAAAGATAATTACAAAAAATAGAGCTAGGAACGATTCTTACGTTAGAATCTTACTAAAAATTGGAACCCCTTTGTTTCCACTCTACGATTGGATGTCTCATGTGGGAATATGGAAATATGATAAAGTATAGGATTAGTCCCTATGCGACAAGTGGCGCTTAATTAAATTAAGTGGTGTGGAAATCTCACTTGCTGAGAATACCAAGCGGCCATTCGTAAATTTCTATAACCATTCGGTTACCTGGCGTAAATGAAGGATTCAAGTCTGCAGACAATGAGACTCACTGAAGAACTAAATTTCTACTTAAGGCACAGATTGAGAGACAATTGAGACATACACAGAAACATAAATTGAAACATAGATTGAAAAAACATTAGGGTTGATTCACTTGCAAGTTTTTACAAGGATATCCGACTTTCAATTTAGGACTATCTGACGACGGATAATAAAATGAGACATGTGCCGCAGAGTTTGGCTTAAATATTGCAGCGGTTACATACTAACGATGGCTAGCATTCCCACTATAGTTCTCGTTTCAACGGTTCTTCTGTTAACAATTATGCAATTGAATGTTATATTGATTCGTGCTGATTCCTCGGATCTTTCGTACTGTGCAAATGGTGAAGGTAAGGGTGGAATTAATGTCAAAATTTGTAGTGTAGATAAGGAAAAATGTGAAAAGAATGCCAAAGAAAATGACATTTCAGCATCTTGTAACAAGATGCATTAAACTAAAACTAACTAGATCGACTATGCAATATTAGGATTAGCGTAGCTAATATTGTCTTCTTTGTGAAATTTAATTTACCTTTTCGTAGAATTTATTGGATGACTGTCTGTGTAGCATTCGTCTTTTTTGCAAGTATTTTCGACATGATATCCGTCCTGGTTTGAAACCATCTCACATTTTCCATTGATGCATACTTGCATCGTTGACTCTCCGTAAGTATGAACCTGACTAAAAGAAATTATTGAAGTCACCATCATGAACGTGAAAATTGAACAGTGAAGAGTTAGAGCGCTTGTCACATCTCTTTAACTTATTCTAAATATATTTAAGATTCGACAAAATCAATAGTAACAACAGCAATGAATTGTTTTTCAAATAATTGTTTAATTGGTAGTGAAATTGATCAATTATGAAAAAGTCAGGATTGCAAAAAGGGGATAATTAGTGGTAAAACAGAAAAAAATTCTCGGGATAGTAGGAGCGGTTCTTGCAATAGGAGGAGGTATAACTTGGTTTTTCCATCAATATTTTGTCTCCGTGTTACTATGGGGTGCTGCGGGATTAATACTGCTAAAACTAAATAAAACCAAAAGAAAAGCGAATCCAAAAAGAAGATAGTGTATTTGTGTGAGAATTCAGTAGAAAAATGTTTCAGTAACGTAATATCATAGTATTCAATATGATTAATAATTTCCACAAATCAACTAAATATATGAATTTATTATTCACAGTACGATGCTGTTGATAGTTTTTTAATAGAAATTTTTCCTATGGTTTTTTCTAAATGAAATTATCTAATTTCTTAATAGAAATCAAAAGCTTATCATATAGATCAATAATGCAAATAGAAATAGACGAATGTGTCTATTGGATACTTCACACTGTTGTATCAAATGATCTGCTAAAATATAATCACGTTACGGTAAGAGAAGAAAACTTGGAATTCATTGTTGTTGAAGCAAAAAACTATTTTATCGACTTGACAGGATTAACAAAAATAGAAAAAATTACAGGTATGAAGCTTCTACAGATGAAGTCATTCAATGGCGTCTCATACCTGTGGTTTGGTAGAAAGATGAAGTTAGTTCCACCCACAATCCCACATTAGGAATTTATCTTATTTGAGAGATCGATGGTCCACTTGGTGAAAGAAAATTGTTACCATGCTTTTTGAGGTTTAAGGAAGAATGTTTTTTCAATTCCCCTTTTCTATTTCATGTTACTTTTAAGGCCAAAATAACATGAATGACATTGAGATTTAGCATATATGACTCCCTTGTTACCACACGTAATGCAGTTTTTGTCATAGTCAATTGTAGAGTCTGAGGATTTTATCTTTTGCATACATTTACCGCATACAGGGGCTTCAAGAGCATAGCTTGATAAAAAACCTTTTCCACATTGATTGCATCTAAAACTGTACATCTTCCCTTTAGGTCTCCATTTCTTAAATACATCGATAAATCCCATATTGAATAATAGCATTAAAAGACTTTATTAATCTACATTTGTGCTAGTTGGATTCCAAAAAGCACTTAAATTTCATTGATAAGATGTCTACACGAAAAATACAACACTAACAAAACAGCTGCCGCATCACATTGCTGGATATCTTGGTCAAACCCAAGTGGAAGTGGAGATTATTTAGTGCAATTTTTATTTAAAGTAAATATACTAAATAATCAAGATATTAAATAGGTACTAGCAAATTGAAAGATGAAAATAACACTTTGAACGATTTCAATAAATATGATATTTTTGAAAAATGGAAGAAATTACAGAATTTTCCTACCCTTGGAATGTTTAGTGTTCTAAATAAAGATTACAACGAATACGTGGAAGATATGATAACATTGAACAAGATCCTAATGGATCTTCAGAAATATTTTTCCAATTACTGGATGCAAATGTCCAAAACTCAATTCCAAGCCATTGGAAACCTTATACTGAGATCAAAGTCGGATCCAGATGTGAATGATCCGAATTCTGAAAAATTTAGGCTTCTTGTAATTGACGCATTTGAGGAAGCCTATAGTTCTCTTTTTTCCTCAAAAGAGTTTGCAATATCATACAACGAAGTATACTCAAAACAGCTTGACTTTGTAAATCATGTTAACAAAATAGTGGAAAAAAATCTTAATTTATTAAATATACCTACTCGGTCGGAATTAGACACGGTTCTAAAGGACCTACAAGAAATTAAAAAGACTCTAAGAACTCTAAAAAATGGATACGAAAGACTGGAAAAAAAGTAAATTATTGATTTGATTTAGAAATGACTAGCCAAGAGCGGAAAACCCCAGAACGTACCGGATTTGATCTCTCAAAAGTAGCCAAAACAGTTGAGCTACTATCTCGGGGCAATCATATTTCTGTGGGTGATACTCCAAACGAAATTGTATGTGAGACAAGGCTTTACAGACTGTTGCATTATCGCAGCCTTGTGAAGAGGGTTTCTTCTACTCCAATATTAGTTGTATATGCATTAGTTAACAGATCATATGTCCTTGATCTTCAGCCTAACAAAAGTTGGATTCGTCATCTTTTGATGCAAGGATTTGACGTATATCTACTTGATTGGAAGTCTCCTACTAGAATGGACAAGTATGTCTCATTTGATGATTATGTAAATTCCTATATCGATGATTGCGTGGAAATAGTTCAGAATAATAATTCTTCGGACAAAATTACTCTTCATGGATACTGTATGGGATCTTCTATGTCCGCTATGTATACATCCTTACACCAAGAAAAGATCAAGAATTTGGTTACAATTGCGCCAGTTATTGATACGAGTAAAGATACTACAGTAATTGCAAATATTTCTAAACAGATGGATATTGACAAGCTGGTATCCTACATGGGTTTCCTGCCACCAGAAAAGCTCTACGAATGTTACTCTATTTTGAAACCATTCAAACAGGGAGTGAACAAGTACTTTAATCTCGTTGAAAATATCGACAATGAATCATTTGTGCAGAACTTCTTGCGTATTGAAAAATGGTTGTATGATACACCACCGATTGCCGGCGAGACTATCAAACAATGGATAAACGATATCTACAAGAAAAACCTTCTAGTTAAAAACCAATTTAGATTAGGAACTGCTATCGTAGATCTGAAGAAGATTAACGTTCCTCTTCTAAATATCATTGCGGAGGAAGATCATCTAGTCTCTCCAGAATGCAGCGTCCCCTTAAACGAAGTAGTATCGAGTGAGGACAAACGACTAATACGATTCCACACAGGTCATGTGGGATTAATTGCAAGTAGCTATTCTCAGAACAATGTTTTACCAAAAGTAGGACAGTGGCTCAAATCACGTTCAAATTAAGTAAATCCAATTCACTATAATAGTTTCGGAATAGTTTACCGTTTTAGTAAATCAAAGTCATTTGTCGGAACTATTCTTATGTTTTCTTTCGATCGGGAGTACTATGACTTGAACAAGGTCTCCATCATCAATTTTCAACGCCTGCCTCTCAGCCTCAGGTATTGAGATTCTGCCACCGCTTTGTATAGTAGTCTTGAACATTGCATGATGAAATGTGAGGCCTTGTAGCATTGAAAAGAAATTTTGCATCGCGTCCATTTGAATATTTGAAAATTTCTTAAAGAAATCCTGCTGTGCCTGTGCCGTGTTATCTATTGCCTTCTTGTATGATTCTATGTCTTCATTAACTTCAGGCTTATCTTCACCCATACTCCTAATTTCTAGGATACGTTTATTTAATACTATTGAATCCTCTCAAGAAATCGATTGCTATTTTGGAAAATATTTCTGGTTTTTCAGTAAAGGGTGTATGACCACATTTTGGAATTACTAGCAAATTAGATTGGGGAATTTTCTTGTAATCGTCTGCGTATTTGACAGGTATCATTTCGTCTTGTTCTCCCCATACTATTAGCGTAGGTGAAAGTATCTTGTCTAGTCGAAAAGACAAGTTTGGAGTATTCCTGATTCCAAGCATAGTAGACATAAATGCATATTTTGCATTCGGGAGTTTCATTCTATTGATAAAATCCTCTATAGTTTGTTCCGTAACCGTTCGGGGGTCAAATGCCATATTGATGAAAGCTCTCCAAACATTATCATGTGTAGGGTAAAGAGACGCGAGAATATACTCCTCCAGTGTTCTCGTAGAACTTTTCATGGTCCCAGCTGGAGAAACTAAAACTAGTTTGTTTACCGTTTGACTATTTTTAATTGCAAATTCTGCTGCCACTAATCCCCCAAAAGATGAGCCTGCAATGCTTGTTTTCTTGATTCCCAAACTGTTCAGGAAATCACCCAGAAATTTTACAAAGAAGGGTATGTTATACTCAACTGTTGGTTTATCGCTATAACCAAAGCCAACTATATCTGGGACAATTACTCTAAAATGATCATTAAAAAATGGAATCACTTTAGACCATCTTTCCGCAGATGCGCCTATCCCATGCAATAAGACTAAGGTATCTTCTTTCTTTGTATCAACATTATCATAATCAAGATAGCGAATCTTATTTCCATGAACCCGAATATTTTTCACTGGAATTTGAATTGACAATAATCTGCAGTCTGATAGATATCTCTAGGTCCACTTTATTACTTTTATCATATTCGCCTTTTTCTATGACATGATAACCCAGACCAGACGCGCATTCATTAGAACTCACACATTCTGGGTTACTACCTTAATCTTAGATCAAATCTTGTCCTAGTTCATGATAATCCGTACTTTTTTTGTGATGCTTTTCAATTAGGCAATTTGGTAAAAATCAAGTATCAATCTAAGCGCAATTCCTATAAAAGTGATGCCAAGAAGCAACCTTAGTTTTTGTTCACTCAATTTGGTTGATAATCTTGATCCTATTTGAGCACCTGCAAATGCCCCTATTGACAGTAATATGGCAGGTACGTATTGAGGATTTCCTAGTATTATGTGAGTGAATAATCCTACCAAAGATGTAATCATAAGAATAAATTGTGAAGTGGGAGCAGCCAAATACATTGTTAATCCTATAATCATTATCATTAAGGGAACAAATATGACTCCTCCTCCTATTCCAAATAAACTAGAAATGATTCCCGCAACAAATGTGCTGGAGAAAAAAAGAATCCTTACCCACAAGTTTTGGAATGACAAGGAATTTCCGGCGAGTATTGATTTCTTATAAATTAGATAAACTCCTGTACCAATCAGTACTATTGCAAGAAGTAGCCTAAAAAAACTAGGGTCTATTCCAAGTGAAAAAAAAGATCCTATTATTGCACCTGGTATTGATAACAGTGCCATCTTAATTCCGAGCATATATTGAATATTCTTTGATTTACTGTAAGTAAGAGTCGAGGATATACTAGTTGAAGCAACTGCAAACAGACTTGTGCTTGCTACATGTGGCGGAGAGAGACCAAGGAAAGTCAGAGCCGGAGATATTATTATTCCTCCGCCAATTCCTATCATCGACCCCAATATACCTGCAATCAATCCAACTATTACAAAAAAAGCGAAAATCAAAAAGTCTTGCAAATCTGATCCAATACCTATTATTTCTATTACGATCGCCGTAAGTTAATAAATTGTTTGCATATTTCAATTCGCATAATTAAGGGAACTTTGTCGCGCATCAATGTTAGGAATTAAATTAAATTTGGTTAATGTTATAGCGTTAATAAATGGAAGAGTTTTACTGCAATATTTGTCAGCGGGCAATAGAGTCAGCAGGACTAGAAAACCACATTAAGGAATCTAATCATGTTACACGCAAAAGAAAATTAGAAAGAGATCTAGCAACAAATAAGGAATCCGAAAAAACAAACATGTCAGTTGTGGAATTGTGGAAAACTACGGGAATTGGTAACGATTTATAATAATTTATTGTAATGAAATAAAAATGATATTTTATTGTATCAATTGAAATCGTATAATTTCTATTGATACCTTTTAGTTCAATTTCGATGCGTTGATTTAAATATGTAAATTATTCTAGTTAAAGATCTGGAAAAACAAAAACAAAAAGGCGTTCATGCCGACATCTTTCACCCATTTCCCCTGATTTTGCTTCATACCCCATTTGGCCTAAAATTCTTTGATTATATAGCAAAGACGAGAATTGCAAAGGCCTATGCTAGAGCAAATACTTATTTGATGCCGGTAATAACCGCCATTGCTATCTTATTAATCGTAGGTGGAATCTCAACTCTCATTTCCAATGTTTCTCTGAGAGAGGATGTCCGGGAGATAGGTCCCAGAGGTAATTTTCTTATACCCATACTTAACCCGCTTCTTCCAATCACCTACACTTTGGTCGCTCTTGTAATCAGTGTCTTTATACACGAAGCAGGTCATGGCATCGTTGCAAGGGTATATGGAATAAAGGTGGAATCAACCGGAATTGCTTTTGTTATCTTTGTTCCAATTGGGGCTTTTGTTAATCTTGATAAAGAAGGATTAGAAAAGGCAACATTGAAGGAGAAGAGTGCGGTTCTGACTGCTGGTCCGCTCAACAATATGATTCTTGCTGCAATCTCTATGGCCTTGCTCTTTATGGTAATATCTACTTTGACGCCAATTCCTATGCAGGATAACGGGAAGAATGGATTGCAAATAATTAGTGTGACTGACGGATCTCTTGCTGATAATATTGGTCTAACACGAGGTTCCAGCATACTAACTATTGCACAAACTGAAGTACGTAGTCAAGAGGATTTATCTAAAGTTTTGAGATCAAATATAGGTAAACAATTTCAAATCGTATGGACTGATAGAGCGGGGAAACAAATAACGGAAACGCTATCAATTCCAGCGGATGCCGACCCAACTAAACCTATTCTTGGTGTAGTAGCATTACCTCTTGATCCCAAAGTGACGCTAGAATTGTACAAGAGTCAATTTGCTTTTACATTTAATATAAATCGTCCAGTGCCTATGCTCCCTATGCCAACGTTAAGCGGACAATTCATACCATTTTCAGATACCATGGCCCCAAAATACAATTCAACTATCTTTGGTCCAACATTTCCCATAATTGCAAATACCCTTTTCTGGCTTTGGTTCATCAATTTTAATTTGGGAATATTTAATGCTCTTCCTATAGCATTTTTGGACGGGGGTCAGTTGTATGGCTCACTTATAGAGAGCAGATCTAGGATTGATAAGAATCGTCTCAAACAAATCTCTTCGGCAGTATCCTTAATCATGATTATTATTGTTATTATGACTTTTATTCTTCCTTACGCACCTTTCTAGAATAAAGAATAGTTTAAAACAATTAATTTCCAAAATATATATTAAGAGAGAAGATCACTTTGAGTATGGATACAACCGGTAAGAACTTTAATGACCTTGCTATATCGTGTTGTGATAGTAATTGATTATCACTATTAGTGTAAGGATAATGGAAAATGAGACCGAGTATCTAGAAGAATGTTAAAGTGACCAATGAAAATTTAAGTAAAAATTCTGTGGATGAGCGTATTCCTAAACTAAAGAACAGTGACGAAGTTAAAGAACAAAATGATACTGTATCCCCAATCCAAAATCAACGTACAAAAAAAGCTGATGAAGATTTTTTCAAAGAAATAATACTCAAATCAATACCAAAAGAATCGCAGATTACAAACATACGGTTTGAGGGTCCATATGTTGCGCTATATACACTAAATCCTAAATTTTCCTTGACGGAATTGACCTACTATCTATCCTCTCTGTCGAAAAATGTTAAAAAAAGATTTGTGGTGAGAACTGATACATCGATCAGACTGTCCGAAGAAGAAACAAGAGCAGCTGTCATCAAGATGTTACCGAATGAGGTTACAATATCAGCTGTATTTTGCGATGATGCCACCGGTGAAGTAGTTCTAGAGGTAAACCGTCCAGAGTCAATAGATGCCAACATGGTAATCAATATTGCTCAAGCCACAGGGTGGATAGCACATACGTTAAGGTCTCCTCATATCCAGTCAAGTAGCATGAACATGATACACTCTACACAGAAGAGCTCTACAAAGGAAAGAAGTCTTTTCCTACAATCGCTAGGCAAAAGAGTCTTTAGACCTCCACTTGTTCTCCAAAGTAATGATTCTAATCTAAATTTCAGAAATCAGTCAAGTGAAAAAAGATCAGAGTTCACTGAATTCAAATCGAAGTTGCGAAACAAGGAGGAAATAGCCATTTACTGTCTTGGCGGGGTTAAACAAGTAGGCAGATCATGTTTCGTTGTCGTAACTTCTGAAAGCAAGATGGTGCTTGATTGCGGAATTAATCCGGGAGAACCATTAGGTATATCCGCTTACCCACGATTGGACTGGTTTAATTTTGACCTCGATGAAATAGATGCAGTAATCATAAGCCATGCTCATATAGATCATCAGGGATTCTTACCTACACTATTCAAATTTGGATACAAGGGTCCAGTTTATTGTACCGAACCAACTCTCCCATTAATGACACTTCTCCAGTACGATTCAGTTAAGATATCCAAAAGCAATGGCACTTTTTTACCCTATGAAACAAGAGATGTAAACGAAGTAATTAAGCATTGTATAACCTTACCTTATGGGAAACCAACAGATATTTCACCGGATGTCACAATAACTTTCAATAATGCTGGGCATATAATGGGAAGTGCTACAGTACACATCAACGTATTTGGAACTCATAATATTCTTTATTCTGGTGATTACAAATATGCTAGGACACAATTACTCGATAGTGCCGTTTCAGTTTACCCTAGAGTCGAGACATTAATTACAGAAAGTACTTATGGTAATTCTGCTGACATAATGCCGGATCAATCTGTAGTATACAAAACCTTCACTGATGCTATAAACAAGACAATGTCGGCGGGCGGAAAGGTATTGATTCCAGTTCCAGCCGTTGGAAGGGCGCAGGAAATAATGTTGGTCCTAGATAAGGAAATGAGAGAAGGACGCTTAATGGAGGCACCAGTTTTCATTGAAGGTATGATATCTGAAGCTAGTGCTATTCACATGTCCTATGCACACTACCTTGGTTTTGATGTTAGAAAATCAGTGTCAAACGGCGTTAATCCATTTCAATCAGAATACTTTACGGTCATTAATGGATATGAAAGAAGGGAAGATGTATTTAACGACGAAAATCCAAGTGTCATAATGGCCACCTCCGGTATGTTAGAAGGTGGTCCATCAGTGGAGTACTTTAAGAAAATCGCACCAGACAAGAGAAACAAAATAATATTTGTTTCTTATCAGATAAATGGAACACTGGGAAGACGGGTCATAGATGGGGGTCTGATGGAGATCAGCATGATGGATGAAAAAGGTAAGGTTAAAGTCATTCCAATAAAATGTGAGAGTCAAAAAATCGATGGATTTAGTGGACATAGTGATTTCAATCAGATTATGAATTTTACGGCAAGAGTTAAGCCAAAAAGAGTACTTGTCAATCACGGAGAAAGGTCCAAGTCGGAAAATGTAGCCAGCAATATTTTTTCTAGATTAAAAATAAGATCTGTTGTTCCAGATAACCGAGAAATAATAAAACTCAGATAAAATAGATCCCATCCCTTTGTGATTATGGTGAAACAATATCAGTACAAGACTAACACTTGATTGAAGTGCTATTAAAGTCCTCATTTTGGTAAAATTGAACTATATAGTTTACATCATTTATTGATAAATATCTAATACAACTGTATTCCGTAATAAACCGTTCTAAAGTAGATTATTAGCGCATAACATTATTGTTTGTGGATCTAATTCCCAGGAAAGTTCTATCGTTGACCAGCTTATCTCTACTGTCGCTTTGCAGTATCCCTTGATTAGTGGGTAATAAAGCAGAATCGTGCCGCTGCATTTAGAATAGTGAGATTGATTAGACACTGTGTGGTTGTTTGCTTCAGTATCTTTTTAGATATGTACGTATAAGTATATTGTAATTGGCTATAAGATACAAATGTATTAATTGTAATATTGTCCTTAGCGGTGAAGGCGCGTCTAGACACTACCTTGCTAACCCCACTCATAAACTTGAAAAACTTCCCCCTCAGTTAAAACAGGCCAAGAATGTTGATTCCTCTTGATTTGACTAACCAGTTTCTATTCTCTTATGCTCTCCAGGGTCGAAACGACTTGCCACAACAGCGTTCGTATGTGAGATTGCATCTGCGGATTCTGAGTCACATTATCTAGCATACTTATAGTATTTGCCGCTCTGACAGAAATAGAGCCATTTTTTTCATCCTTTATTCCCGTTAAGATTTCCCTCACTATGTTTCGAATATTTTTTTGAATATTGTTGTTTCTCGCTATACTCTCTAAAGTATTGATAGCATTTGCAAGACGTTCTTGATTTTCTTTGTCCCTTATATCTTTCTTTGAAGCCAATGACGATAACACTCCACTTTTTTTATCTTACAAGACAGTGACTTTTGAATGTTGTTCCAATAATCCTAGCTTTATTTCACAGCAATTCTAAAATTTAGTATACAATACCAATTAATATAATCTAAACGAGGTTATTCTCATAAATGTCTGAGGTGGATGAGGCGGATATGACAACAAAGAAAAGCATTTCTCAACCGCCCCTTGATTTGCTTTTCAACCCATCTGTGTTGTCAAAGAAGGATGTTTGGGAAATAGATGTTTCCTTGCTGTTGGAAATGTTGTTAAAATTGATCAACAAAAGTGGCAAAAAAGACCTTAGAATGTGTGGAATTGCTGCCTTGTCTTCTTCATTAATTTATCGCCTAAAAGTAGAAAGTATCTTGCGTTTGGAAAAAATCGCCAAAACAAAGAAAGGTGTCGAGGTTGTTGATATCGAACCAATACCAAATCTCAAACCACTTGAAATTCCTTTTAGAATCGAACCCACTTATCCTGTTACATTGGAAGAACTATTGCATTTACTTGAAAACATGATCAATGGACTGGCAAATCCGAAACCTAAACGAAATCAACTTAATCTGGAATCTGTAGAGACATTCAACTTTGATGAGTATTTAGTAAAATTTGAGAAAATTCTACAGTCTTATGAGGATATGATTTTTGATATTGTTACTGCCGATAAGCGTATTGAATTTAAGAATCTTACACTTAAAATGGGCTCAGTTGAAACGGTCAGATGCTTTATTGCGATGCTTTATCTTGCCATGAAGAGAAAAATATTTCTCGAGCAAAAAGATGATGAAATATTGATTTATCTTAACGAAAACATTGATTAACATTGTCAAGTTAGTAAGAGACAAGTGCCTCAATCCCTTCCGGACGGTGAAATTACTGCCAGAATTGAAGCAGCTCTCTATGCTGCGGGTAGACCATTATCCATTAATGATTTGTTGAGAGCTGCAGGAATAACATCGAGAGAAAAAGTAGTCAAAATATTAGATGAACTAATAAAGAAAACGCAGAGCGTTTTGACTGCTCTAGAGATTGCAAAACTTGATGATGATAAATTTGTATTTCAAGTAAAGCCCGTCTATATGCCCTTAATTAGACGGTTTGCCCAACAACCTCTTATTCCGGTGGGCGCATTGAAAACATTGTCGTTTATTGCCTATGAACAGCCAATTACTTCAAAGAGGCTGGTCCAAATTCGCGGAAGTCAGGTTTATACCCATCTCAAAGAGCTTAGAGCTCACTCTTTTATAGAGTCGGAGAGATTGGGAAGGATGAAAATATATAGAACAAGCAGAAAATTTCAAGAATATTTTGGAATAAACGATCTCAATGTGCTGAAAAATAAAATGATTCTGAAATGATTGCCTCCAGCATTGTGTCTGCCCAATAGAAAACCTCATAATATGGATCAATTTCACTTATCTTGCAAACATGAAGAAATCTATTGAGAATTTATCCGGTCGAAAGTACACCGGCGGAAGAATAATTGCAATGCGCAGCAGACGCAAATTTGAAATAGATAGGTATCCAAATGAGGCGGTTATTGGAAGTAATATCAAAGTGACCAGAAGAGTACGTGGAGATAACAATAAGACTGCGTTAAAAACTGTTGAATTTGCAAATGTATCAAATCCCGAAGAAAAGAAAACTACAAAGTCAAAAATATTGAGAGTAATCAAGAATACTGCTAACAAAGACTACGAAAGAAGGGGTGTAATTACTAAGGGGACCATAATTGAAACCGAATTAGGATTAGCAAGAGTAATTTCGAGACCGGGTCAGGTAGGTCTTGTCAATGCAGTCCAGTTGAAAAAATAAAAAGAAGAAAAACGATCAAGAACTAACATTAGAAATTGAATTAGGTTGTAATTTAGTACTACAAGCCTGTCCGAAACTAAAAATACCGCGGTTTACGATGCATTAAGGAGTTCAGCAATTCCCTCAGCTTCGTATGTTATAATGAACTCTGCTCCTGCTCTAACCAGACACGCAAAATATCCCAAAACCCAATCATGCTCATTAATCAGGTTATTGCGTGATGCGGACTTTAACATGGCATGTTCGCCAGATACATGTTGAACAGCCATACTGCAAGATACTCTTTCACGAATTCTACTTATTATGTCCAGGTTAGCCATGGAAGGTTTTATGGTTATAATATCGGCTCCTTCGCGATAATCCAATTCCACTTTTCTTAAAAATTCTCTTGAATTAGCGTACCCTATTTGATAGTTAGATTTGTCAATTTTGGAAGCTTTCTTGTATGCAGTTAATCTAAATGGTGAGTAAAGACTAGAAAATTGTTTTGAGAATGACATTATTTTAGTTTCTCTATATCCGTTTAAGTTTAGTTTGTTCCTAATTGATAACACCAATCCATCCATCATGGAGGAGGGTGCAAGCATATCCGCACCACATTCCGCGTAACTTAGGGCAATCTTTGACATTAGTTTCAAGGTCTTGTCGTTATCTGGATAGTTATTTTTATAAGCAACTCCACAGTGACCAGATAAGTTATACTGACAAATACAAACATCAGCAATTACCTGAATTTTCTTATCAAAGTTATCTCTTATGATTTTCAGGCTAGTTTGAACTACCCCGTTTTTCTCCAATGCTTGTGTTCCATTCGAGTCGTGTATAGTGGGCACCCCAAAAATGATTATCTTGTCGATGTTGAAGGATAGAATTCTTTCAAGTCGATTTATGAGGTCTCTATCAGTCATAACCTGAAGTCCAGTGTTACTAGAAGACGAGTTTGTTCCTATGATAATCGGACTTATGAGATTACTCGTTCTAATAAGAGACTTGCTATAGGCGTCTTGAATTGTCAAATAGTACCTTATGATTTTTTTGTAAATATATTCATATTTGATTGATTCACGCATTACAAGTGTATTCTTTGATTTATTATGTTGGGCCCATCTGAAGAATAAAATATGTTGCATGCTAAACTAAGGAAGTTTGAAAACGGTATCTGTTGGAATTCCATCGTACAACGAAGGAACAAACATTGTCACCATTTTGGAAAGTGTAATCAACTCAAAGCTAGATTCAGTTGAAGTTTGTGAAATTATTATATCCGATGATTCAACAGACGAGACTCCAAATATTGTAAAAAAATTCATGGAGAATAATTCAGAAAAGATAGTCTTTTTTCATAACGATAGTAGAAGAGGGGCAGCAAGTGCCTGGAACGATATTATACAAAATGCGAAGGGCGAAATAATTGTGCTATATGATGCAGATGTCGTGCCAAATCCAAATTGTATGTCAGAATTGGTTAACAAGATCAACAATAATGTCGGCATTTGTGCTTCCAATCCGAGGCCTATTCGAAATAGTGGAATTCCAGCGAAAGGCACGATTTTTATCAGCGATTGGTTAGCCTCAATAAGAAAGAAGCAACTATCCGAATACACTGTAATGGGGAGAGGATTGTCGATACGATCTGATATTGCTAAGAAAATAACGATACCTGAGAACCTGATAGCAATAGATCTTTACATACAGAGTGAAGTAATTAATATGGGTTATGAAGTAGTCTTTAATCCCAACGCAATTGTAATGTTCAAGCCAGCAAGGACTTTTGTCGATTTTTGTTCTCAAGTGTTAAGGGCCATAAAAGGCCATAATCAGATAAAAAAACTTGGCTACGAAGCAAAGTATGGGCTAACACTAAAGACATCTGTTATTGAATTTATACAAATAGCATTAAGGAATCCAGCTGGGGCAATTTCTGCCTGCATTTGCTATCTTGCTATGCCATTCTACATGTTAAGAATTAAAAATCTTGATTCTGCATTATGGCACACTGCGAAAAGTACCAAATAATTACGCATTGTACTAGAATTTCTACGTTTTGGGCTAGAAAATATGTTCGATTAGAAAAATAAAAATGGTATAAATACTCCTCTCCGATTACGATTGTAGAATTGAGTGATGCTGCAATTGCATCTCGTGGCTATGTATGCTACCCCCGAGATAACAATGCTCAAAGTTTAATTGAGTACTGGAAGGATTGCGACGTCGTCAGAGATTTGTACTTTGCTACAGCCACATTTGCATTTGAAAGTAAACCGTATTTTCCTAATAATGCAAATCACTATATACTTGTAAAGTATGAGGGACTAGACAAGATAGTGCAAGGGATTTCAAAATACCCGAATCCCAACAGTTCCCTCTTTCTATTCAGTAATGAAACAGAATTATTCGAAAAACATCATGAAAAAGTTAGTTACCTTTCAATTTATTATACAAGATACGACCAAGACAATCAGGAGGTAAGGGACATTGCGGGTATTCTGGCAAGAAGGGATATGGTAGTGAGTGCAAATTTGGGAAACCTAAAATTCATAATTAACAAAAAATTACCGTTTATTTTCCCACATTCAGATAACATTATTATTTTGGAAGTTGAAGGAAAAAAGAGTCACCAAAGTGATCAGAATTATTGCGAAAAGACACGAAAGGATGTTGCAAGAAAAGGGATTCCACTCATTAATCTTGTAAGCTTCTCTATTTTGGAAAAACTAAGATAGTATAGTTCCGATCAGGAACCGTTAAATATGAAGCTATTTTCTATTTTTTCGACCAATATTGAGCAAGCCAATGGATCTAGGGAGTCTGAAAGTAGGTTCCTATATTATTATAGATGATGAACCGTGTAGAATAGTGTCATACGATCATAGTAAACCTGGCAAACATGGTTCAGCAAAAGCAAGAGTATCTGCCATTTCAGTTTTCGATGGATCAAAACATAGCTTGGTCTCTCCTGTTTCAGCAAGTGTCGATGTCCCGTTGATAGACAAGAGAAACGGTCAAATTATTTCCATTTCTGGACAGATATTTCAAGTGATGGACCTTGAAACGTTTGAAATGTTCGAAACTTCATCTGCAGAAGATGAAATTAGAGAAAAAATTGTTCAAGGAGCAGAAGTTGAATATTGGAAGGTACTTGAAAGGGTAAAAATAATCCGAATAAAGGGATAGATTATGATACAAAAAAAATTTTTAACAAACCTTACCAAGACGAATATCGTACATTGAAGGATTACAATTGTACAAATTGATAAGATTTATCTAAAGTATTGAATATTATAATTGATGGTTCTGTTTCAATATTTCCATCTATATTTGGAAAGTCTTTGTGTGCGCAACCCGGGTTTAATACTAATGTGTTGTGTATTTTATCGTCTCGCTTCTTATGAGTGTGTCCATAAATGACCAAATCATACAATTGACTTGTGATTAAAGCTTCAGTAACCTTGTAACTTGTTCCATGATAAACCGCAATTCTCAGCCCGTCTAATCGCAGATCACCAAATTCTCCGTATAGTTCTCCGCCTATTTCTTGAAAATTTCTCAACAATCCCAATTTTTCGCCATCATTGTTTCCGAGTACTCCTACAAGTTTCCCTTTGAAGTTCTTGAATTGCTTTACTACACCTGGGAAAACATAATCTCCACCATGAATTACATATTTTACCCTTCTTTCATTAAAGAAATTTATTGCGTTTTTTAGACTTGACAAGTCATCATGCGTATCGGATATTATGCCTATATTCATTAATAATTTACAATCTATGCTAATAGTGTGATTGCAAATAAATCAATCTGTAAAAAACAAGGAATACAGTTCTTGAAACTTGTATTTTATATTATGCTGATACTCATGAAATTTCATTTTCCTGGCGACTCTTATTTCTTCTTCGAACTTTTACTACGAACCAAATGATAAAACCTACTATTACAGCGGCTGCTACTATATCGAGGTATATTGCATATTTGTCAATATTCTTCCAGTTATTTCCTAATAATATACCTACATAAGTTAACATTGAATTCCAAATCAGGGATCCTAGAAATGTATAAATTGAAAACTTAACAAAGTTTGCTTTACCAACCCCACATGGTAGAGAAATATAAGTTCTTACTGCGGGTAACAACCTACAAAAGAAAGAAATTTTATCGCCATATTTTTCAAATAATTCCTCGGTGAATTCAAGATGGCTTTTCTTAAACAGTATATATTTTCCATATTTTAATATGAACGTCCTTCCTGCCTTTATTCCAAGGTAATATGTCAGAATTGAGCCAACCAGATTCCCGAATGTTCCAGCAAATACCACACTTATGGGCTCAAATGTCCCATTGCTGACGAGAAAACCTGAAAAAGGCATAATGATTTCACTTGGTATAGGAATTAAGGCGCTCTCCAAGATCATTAATAGAAAAATTCCAGGGTATCCCAGACCCGAGATAAATGAAATTACAAAATCAATAACTGGCTTGAGAATTTCAAATGTAATTGACAACTAACTTTTAAAAAAAATAGATGGCATAAATATCTGTTTATTTTTACAGTGTAATGCGGTTTTGTAATTTCTATAATACGTGCCGGAGGCGGGACTTGAGCCCGCGGCCTTTCGATTATGAGTCGAACGCTCTGACC
This sequence comes from Nitrososphaeraceae archaeon, assembly GCA_035454925.1. Taxonomy (GTDB): domain Archaea; phylum Thermoproteota; class Nitrososphaeria; order Nitrososphaerales; family Nitrososphaeraceae; genus TA-21. The sequence goes on along the minus strand of DATIFZ010000028.1, from coordinate 1,096 downwards.
AAGCTGAGCTACCCCGGCGCTCAGCTCCTTGACCAAGATGATTTTTGGAAACATAATATATTTTATTCAAAGCAATGGTTATCATTGATTTGAGATTAATCATGGTCTGAGGCATCAGAGAAAGCTGTTAAATTGAGACAGTTGAGCGGGATAGATTTTTTTGACAGGAACCTTTTAATCTAGATCTCTGAATTCCTAGATTATGAAGGATGCCATGAATCGCGGAACCGTAAAAACAGTAAGCAATGGAAAGTTATTTTCCAGACATGGGAGAGGATATTCTAAGAATGAATTAACACAATCTGGGATAACGGATATCCGTGTAGCTCGAAAAATAAACATACCAATTGATCCTTTTAGAAAAAGTTCCCGTGAGGAAAATATTGAGCAACTTAAGGCCCTCTTACAAGCAGTGACCTCAATGAACCCTGCAAAGTTTAAACCAAAAAGCGGCAAGAAGCTAGCAAAATAAGAATACTAGATAATTTGTTACGGCGTCAAGATTATATATTGTTACTTCTATTTAACGCCGTTGATTGTGGATATATATAAATAAAACGACTTAACTAGTGTATATTAAATTAGATTTTCTAACCAAGCCGTCTTTACTTCTTCTTTGTATTCTTGTTTTGTTGTGGTTGATTCTGTTGTCTTCTGTGAATAAAATTATCGTTTTTATCTAAGCCGGCATTTTCATTTACATTTTTTAAATGATGTTTCTTTGGGTACTTGTCATTAAAACAATCTTCACAGAATAACTTTTCATTATAAGCCGCTATTATCAATTTCTTCTTCTGACATATGCTACATATGTCTTCCTTGCCCAGTTCTCCAATTCTATCCATACAGATATGGAGGGAAACTAGAGATTAAAAATAAATCTGTCTAGGGCTTTAATTTTTCTATATCTTCCTTTCAAGTTTATCTTCAATCCAAAATTAAGGCTACAGAGAATCGAATTCCTTTAGCACCTGTGGATAGCAAATAAATCAACAAAAGGTTTAAGATACATAACATTGCAACTGATGGGACGTTAGCCGAGTTTTGAACAAGAAACAACCAAGCTCCGCCAGTTGCCGCCTGTGTTTAGACTGAT
>DATIFZ010000027.1:0-24504 GCA_035454925.1 Nitrososphaeraceae archaeon | reverse complement strand
CATGGTACTTGTGTCTCCTGTATTTGGTGCACAATTTGCAGGATTTGTTATAGCAACAGGACTTTTAATAGCTGGAATTCAGATGATAGTATCGGGTGCAACAGGTAGGAGACTGAACATATCATCCGACAGCCTCACTGATAAAAAGTAAACAAGAGGCTATACAAATTTATCCTAATTTTTAAGATTTGGATAAACCATTGATACTAACTTTAGTATCCTGAGGCAATGTGAAACTAGAAATTTATAGCGTGCAGGCCTCATATTTTGCTTCAGAATAGATATGAAGGTACATTTCTGGTTTGGGTTTTAGTGTAGATTATAATTCTTCGGTTAAAATGAGATTACAATAATTGTAATGTGCACCAAATTGAGATTAAAATATATTTATAGGACACAGGAGGATCAACTTTTAATTTAGGAGATATTTGCTATGGTAGAACCATCTGTTCAGGAACTTGGTCATTTTTACCTTGAACCGAAGTTATTATAATAATTGTTATTCTTGTCATAGTAGCAATAACGATAATAGATCTTTTTAGAATATCGATTTCAAGTCGAAGGAAAAGTCAAGAAGAAAAACAACAACAGCCAGAACGTATACGCGCTATAGTATCACGAATGTTAAGGGGATTGCTAATAGCTCTAGATATCCTGGTCGCCGCCGATATTATTGAAACCATTATGGTTCCATCACTGTTTGAACTTGCCCAACTTGCAATTATCGTAATTATAAGAATCTTGCTTAGCTGGTCTCTTTCAAAGAATTAGAGAATCGGTAATAAAAACGAAGACTCCGCTCGCTCAGAAAAAGTCTGCACTCAATAATATATCAATGTGTTACTAATAATGGTAAAGATTGCTTTGGGTTCGTGTGAAACCGGTAATTCTACCATCTCGATTTTGGGAACCCGAGGTTAGAGTGGACGTTAGCCAGACTTTTCTCCCACGGTTTGGAATGCCTCAATACTTCCTGTTGGTACCACTACGCCAACATCCTTCGCAAACTCCTCATAATGTGAGATAAGCTTCTTTAATATCTCAGGATACTGACTTGAAAGGTCTGTCTTTTCACCAACATCTGCAGTGAGATTGAATAAGTGCCATTGTCCATCCCCTACTGGTTGGAAATTCTTAAGTGCTTTCCAGTCACCCATCCAAACTGCTGTATTGTTGAACATCTCTTGGCTAACCGGTTCGTCATCCGCATACGCTTGTTCAACTTTACCTTCGAGTAATGGTTTAAGTGATTTACCCATAATTGGGTGAACATTATGACCGTTGTAGGTCGCGCCAGGATGTTTAGCTCCTGCATACTCTAACATTGTTGGTGTCATATCATTGACATGAACAAAGGCATCTATTATCTCTGGAGCTGACTGGTTACTTGTGCCAGGTAATTTAATTACAAGTGGAGGTCTGACACCGCCTTCACCCTGAGTTGTTTTGAAGTATGATAGCGGGGAAACTGCGGCGCCAGCACCCCAATCTGCGTAGTTAACAAGGGAGTCAGCGTTTCCAATATTTGCTACGGTATTGTTAAATGATTCAATGAATTTATTTGCTTCTGCAACTGGAAGGGGTGACAAGTTTTTCATATCAATGGGTTCGCTACTTCCATTATCTGAAGTAAATATAATCAGAGTGTTATCATATTGCCCAATATCCTTTAGATATTTTATAACCTTACCAATATTAGTATCCATATCTTCTATCATTGCTGCATGCGCTGCAAGTATTTTAGCCCTGATCGCTTTTTCATCGGGACTCAAAGAATCCCATGCTGATGATGCTGGGAGTCTCTCGGGTAATTTCATATCCTGTGGCCATAATCCCAACTGCTTTTGCTTATCAAATCTCTGTTCTCTTATTTTATCATAACCGATATCATATACTCCTTCATATTTCTTGATTATTTCTGCTGGTGCTTGAAATGGGCTGTGAGCTACTTGAAATGACAGATACATGAATAGTGGCTTACCATTATCTTGATGCGTCTTTATCTTGTCAAGCATGATATTTGTGTACATTTCATTAGAGTAAGTACCGTTATCAGGTCTTGGAACTTGCGTATCATTACTTACAAACGTGTTATGTCCTCCAGCATAATATGGATCTCCATTAAAGTGTTGAGAGCCCGACTCCAGCAGTACAAACACATCTTCAAATCCTCTATCATATGGAGTCGTGCCTTTAGTCCATCCTTGTCCAGATAGGTGCCACTTTCCTGAGAAAAGCGTATCATAATCTGAATCCCTTAGCATCTCTGCAATCGTTACCGTTCTATTGTTTATGTAAGTTTCATAACCTGGTTTCCCAACCTGGTTGGGAGCTATGTTCTCATACATTGTTCCAATCCCTGCAATGTGGTTGTCAACACCCGTTAGAAATGATGCTCTAGCAGGAGAACATACGGGATTCGTATGATAATTTGTCAAGATCTTTCCTTCATTCGCTAAAGCATCTAAATTAGGCGTCAATATTTCACTACCAAAGGACCCAATATCTGAAAAGCCAAGGTCGTCTCCCATTATGACTAGAATGTTTGGTTTTTGTTCTCCAGATGAAGACTGGGCAAAAACTAGTTGTGAGGATTTCATGAGCAGAGGTGTGCAGACGAGGCTCAGTACAACGACAAGGCTCAAACTAATTGACACATAATGCAATATTCTCAATAAATTTGGTAATCCATATCCATTATAAAAGGATAGTTATTGCTCTTCTCTTTGCTGGTGCTGGCGAGTACCTATTGAAAGAAGGCCCTTAATAGAAAACATCACTATTACGATCCTGACGGCCGCTGTGGTTCTAGGGCATTCTGTGAGAGGATCTACCAACGCTAGATTTGTTCTATTTAGCGAAAATAAAACTAAAAACGAGTAGTGCTCGCGTAAGAGTCTCGTTTTAGTATCATTGTAGAACTTCGCAATTGGCGTTTGCCGTATCGCCTTCACCCTCGTCGAAGTCAGTCACTGTGTCAACACCTTCATTACAGTCAAAAAAGTCCTTACCTGGTCCTCCATCAAGAACATCATTATCAGACCCACCGAATAAACGATCGTCTCCTTTACCACCGAATAACGTATTTCCACCCGCTCCAAATATAATGTTAGTACCTGAATCGCCAAAAAGAACATCATCACCATCATTACCAAATATACTATCTGTACCCTCACCTCCCTGTATAGTATCGTCTCCATCATTACCATATATTACGTCTGGTCCGCCAGCTCCCTGTATCAAGTCATCTCCATCACGGCCATAAATTGTTTCAGAGCCTTGTCCTATGATTTTATCACTATCATCTGTGCCCTTGCAAACGGTGGGAGGAAAAAGAACGTTACCAAGGCACCTTATTAAGTCATTAACACCATCAACCAAATCATCATCAGTTTGTGAGCCTATGACTCCATGTGCAACTGACATTATTCCTGTGAATGAGTTTAATGAAATGAGTGCAAACACTGACACAATGCACATCAAATGTAACTTTGAAAATATATGTTCAGTTATTATGCCTGTAGGCATTTTTCTATTCATTGGACACCATCATGTAAGATGATATAAATGAGTATGGAAATTAATATTACATATTTTATTATATAACACATGCTAGTTAGTTTCCTATTATACAATCTACATGTGATCATGATAAACGACTCGCAAGTTGGTAAATTAAATGGGACCATATATTCTAAGAATTCTATTAGTGACCTTTTAGTTTCAATATTAATACTGTAGTATAATAATTAGAGTGTGATCTTTATTTTATTTAATTTCTACAAGTCTTGGTGCTACATACACGTATCAGTTCCTAATTACATGGTTAAGAGTAGCCAAAACAAATTCAAATACATAATCTACCTATTGTCCACCTTAAAAAATTCAAAGTCCAACATGTTTTGATGTATCAAGTAAAGTCTTTAGTTTTTTTCCAACAAATTACTCATTGAAATGAAGGGGAGAACTATTAATTTTTTATCAGTTTGTTTGTTAAAGAGATTAATTACATAATATTATCGATAAGAGTATCCGAATTTTTTCACAGGAAAAATCATACTAACTTACTTTGCTCATCTATTTATAGTTAAAATAGGCAAGAATTTTTGTGAATAGTAAATCAATAATATCTTGTATTATGTTAGGGTTCTGCTTTGTTATTTTCATTCCCAGTTTACTAAATGTAATCCTAGAAGCAAATGCTATTGAGGATATAGGGGGCAACCTAATAACTTGTCCACCTTTCACTTGCGATGGGACAGATGAAAATGATGTAATGATCGGAACTGCTGTGGGAGATACTATATCTGGTTTTGGAGGTAATGATGTAATACAGGGTAACGGTTTACCTGATGTCATATATGGTGGTAATGGCGATGACACTATCCAGGGCGGTGAGGGTACAGACACCATATTTGGAGAAGACGGAGATGACTACATTTTCGGCGATTCGGGTACCAACGTTATATTTGGTGGTGGTGGGGCCTTAATGTTTGGTGGTAAAGGTAATGATCATATCTACGGAGGATCTGATAATGATGTCCTTTCAGGAGGACCAGGTAATGACTACTTTGACTGTAATGAAGGTGTTGATCGTGTTCTGGATTTCGATCCCGATGAAGATACTGCAAATGTGAACTGTGAGACCTTGTAAATCATATTATTGAGATCCAATTTCAAATTGTCTTACCATAAAATATCAAGATACTCACTTAGAGAATACTAACAAATTCTTAATTTCTCACGTCCCATGTAGACATCGTTCATTTGAATATACAGTTGTCTACTGCTTGATCCTCATCGGGATTGAAATCTAATACAAGATCAACTTTGCCAATGCACTGAAAGAGATCGTGACCAGGTCCTCCTTGAAGAATATCATGATCTGGTCCTCCCAATATTTTATCATCACCATTACCTCCAACTAGCATGCTGCCAGCTCCCCCTTTCAAAGGATCAAAGCCACTGCCGGCTACGATTGTATCATTTCCATTATTACCAAAAATAGCATTCGTACTATTTCCACCTTGAATTGCATCATCTCCATTATTACCAAAAATAACCTGTTGTGAGAGGAGTCCCTGAATCTTGTCATTCCCATCATTACCAAATATAGTACCGCCTGCAACAGTTCCAATTATTGTATCATTCTTGATGGTTCCAACACAGATAGTGGTAGGCATAATAATGTTGCCATGACAGCTTGTTAAATTTCCTTGTGGAGATTTTACCGTACTTTGGAACGTCAGTACATTATTTTCCGCAAAAGCCTGACTGAGAAGGAAGGTTTGTGGTTCATCACCGTCTTTCAGAACGAGACCTTTTCCGCGAATATGACTCGATGAATCGAAATGATCATTCTGCTGAATCCAAAAATCGAAATTAGAGGCAATTGAGCCACTAATGAAAATAACAGATATTAACATTAGAGAAGCTTGTATTAATCTTCTGTACAATCTCACAGTTGATTCAGTTATTTTCTATAAAAAACTATCGAAGAAAATTATATTATAGTATTATATAAGAATCTAGAATTATCTTATGTCTTTTGATTCCGAAATATGTTATAGTATTATGATTATTTTATACGGGATAACTTTAGTTACATTAGCAAAGTTTAATGCGATATACTGCTTATCGAAAAACCAGTTATATTGTTATGGATATATCTATCCTTTCTTCCAGTTTTGATATGATTTTACAACTTATCCATTATTGGATTCTATGAGAGATTGAGCGATTCTCTTTGCTGTGCTACCAACTCGGGCAAATATTAAGGTATCATTTAGTAATTTTGAAGCGTCCGACCACAGGAAGTGATTTATTGCATATTTCCTTGTAATTTATTAGTAAAGAGATAAGGAATGAATTATTGTAAGAGAATTTAGTAACGTTATTCTATTTTTTTATATACAACATTATACTATCTTTTGTATATGCAAAATTATACTAAACTAGAATGCACAGCTATTAATATTTCATTATAAAAATGGCTTTGTGAGGATCGATTCTAGGACCACAGTTAGTGCAATAACAGTATTTTCCATTTTCTTGTCTCTTTGTATTGTAAATCCAACAAAAGAGGCAGAGGCAATAACAGATATCTTCTCAATGAATGACATCCTTCAATCCAATAATATTCAAAGCTCGTCGCTAGAAGATAATATAATTACTTGTATTGGATTAATATGTGATGGTACTGACAATGATGATATCATTATTGGCTCCTTCCTTAATGAGAAGATCTCTGGTTTGAAAGGAGATGATGTTATACAAGGTAATAATGGAGATGATATCATATATGGTGGCGATGGAAGTGATTCGATTCAGGGTGGTGAAGGCATAGATAACATTTTTGGCGAAGATGGCGACGACTTTATCTATGCCGATGGAAGTACTAGTCTAGCTGGTTCCCTAATTGGTGATGAAATAGCCATAGTTAACACGTTTAATGATTGGTTGTTGGGAGTTAATCAGAACTTTGTTACCAATATTGATATATATATCAAGGGCAATGGTGTAGGCGATGTGTTTACTTCATTGAACAGTAACATGCTCATATTTTCTGAAAGTTACTTGGATGGAGGAAATGGGAATGATCATATCTTTGGGGGATCCCTTAATGATGTCCTTAAAGGAGGACCGGGTCACGATTTTTTTGACTGTAATGAAGGTCTTGATCGTGTTCTGGATTTCAATCCAGATGAAGATACTGCAAATGTAAACTGCGAAAGCCTAGAATAATTCGTTTGGCTTAATAGAACTGACCAAGTAGAATTGATAATGGTTGGCATCCTATCAAATGCTGTTTTAATTGTATATCCTTCAGTCGGAATCTGGTAAAAAAAGAAAATAGCAGAACCTACCATGATTCCTGGGTTTTTCTAATAAGATATTTTTTCTGTAGTTTGTAGCAAATGACGCGAATGATAAAGAAAGAATATGGCTATGTATTAATAGATGGGATTACAATATTACTTGAATCTGATATAATATCAATGCGTGCGAAATATGTTCCTTTAATAGTACTCGGAATGATGATTCTCATGACAGTTATCTTTGTTGATACCAAATTGGATCAAATACACCCGACCCTCCTATGGCGACTGTCTTCGCATGTTGTGTTGGATATTGTCAATGGGCAAGAAATTGAGACAAAAAAAGTCCGCGTTGGAGATATTGATATGGCCTATAGAATCTTTGGTAACGGTAAACCTATATTGTTGATAAACGGTTTCTCAGCACCCCTAGATTTTTGGGATCCAATTCTACTGGCAAATCTTGCTTCAAACCATACAGTTATAGTTTTTGATAATCGTGGCATAGGAAATACAACATCGGGTATTAAAAAATTTTCAATAAGTCAATTTGCGAATGATACTGTCGGCCTATTGGATGCCTTAAACGTCTCAAAGGCGGATGTTGTAGGCTGGTCCATGGGCGGAATGATAGCACAGAAGCTAACTTTATTGCACCCTGAGAAAGTTGACAAACTTATCATCCATGCATCAAGCTGTGGAGGAAAGCAATCCGTTTTACCCTCTGAGGAAGTACTAATGGCAGCTGTTACTATTTCCAATAATCCAGTTGATAGGATCCAGAAAATTCTTCCCCTATTGTTTCCCGAAATGTGGCGTATGCAAAATCCAAATTATCTAGAAAAGCTACCAAAAACTGCAGAGGTAATTCCAAGTGAAACTCTCGACCTTCAAACAGAAGCAATTCTCAATTGGGAGGGGGTGTGCGATAAATTAAATATTATCACACAGCCAACATTAGTCGTAGTTGGAACTGATGATGTCTTTACTCCGCCCAGTAATTCATTACTAATAGCAGAAAAAATTAATGGATCTCGGCTAGTTCAGATTCCAGGAGGTGGACATGGAGTGATGTTCCAATATCCAGAAACGCTCAGCAGGATTTTACAGACATTTCTCTTGTCATGATTATGGAGGAACTAGACTGATTTGATGTGGGTGTATTGGTAATGGGTGGAATACCAATAGTATTTGAAACAATAAAAGAAATCCTTTATGGCCGCTTTGTGTCCATTCTAGTCTATCTTTAACATCAGGATTATAGATATTCGAATAAGTTACGGTTATGCTATTAATTACGGTAACCATAATTTGGGTTCGGTGGGAACCATGTGGAATTTCACACTAGTCTAATTATGGAACTCATAACAGGACTCGGTGGTAATATAGTTCCTAGACTCATCCTCCAGTCAACTTGACCTCTTTAATGCTTACCCAGCGACTTTTGAATTTGGTGTAACTCAATCGATTACGTTACTAAATTGTTCTGGTGCTATATCCGCTGAATGAATTGTTTGTGTTTTGTTCACGGGGGGAGCAGCGCTAGATATTGCGTTGAAATACTTTTCTCCGCGAGGAATTACCACTCCGACATCTGTTGCGTATTTATCATAAGCTGAGGTCAATCTTTGCAATATATCGGGATGTTTATCAGCCAAGTTGACTACTTCTGCGGGATCATCTACGAGATTGTATAATTGCCACTCTCCATTGCCGATGGGCGGTTGATGTCTCATTGCTTTCCAGTCGCCAGACCAAACAGCGGAGTTGTTAAACATCTCATCTACAACGATATCAGTTTCGGAATAAACCCTATCACTGGTTCCATTCAAAAGAGGTTTCAGTGATTTGCCCATCATAGGGTGTACTTCGTGCCCATTATAGGAGGATCCAGGGTGCTGAACGCCAGCATATTCGAGTATTGTAGGCGTGATGTCAGTAACATAAGTGAATCCTTTGACAACCTTCGGATTTGATGTCGCGTTCGAATTTGCATTCGTTTGTGACATCGAAACGGGTTCTTTCACCACAAAAGGAGCTCTAACACCGCCTTCATATTCAGTTACCTTGTATCCCGAAAGAGGAGTCACACTGGAATATGGCCCCCAACCAGCGTAGTTAATAATGGAACTTACATTACCAATATTTGATAGCGTGTTATTCACTTGTTTAATGTAATCGCGCGTGCCTGCCTCATTAGCTGTATCGAATTTAATACCAAGTAATGGCTTTGGTTCACTTGATCCATTATCTGATGTGAATATAATTAGTGTATTATCATACTGACCGTTTTTCTTAAGAACCTGAATTAATTTTCCTATATTTTGATCCATGTTTTCAATCATAGCTGCACGTACTGCCAAAACTCTCGATGCATAAGCTTGCTGCTCCGGAGTTAAAGAATCCCATGGCACATTGGGTGGAACTCTCTCAGATAGTTTCATATCCGCATCCCAGAATCCGAGTTGTTTTTGCTTCTCAAAAATCTGATTTCTGATCTTGTCCCAGCCTACTTTATACAAGTTGTCATATTTGCTTACTGTTTCCTGTGGTGCTTGGAAAGGCGAATGAGCAACCTGGAATGCCAAGTAGCCAAAGAACGGGTTTCCATCTGTTTTGTTCTCAATAAATTCGATCATCTTGTTTGTGTAAAGATCATTTGAATAAAGAGTATTATTGCCTGGTCTAGGAGTGATAGTACTATTCTCTGCAAACTCTATGTTGCCCACTGGCGGTTCCGGAAAACCGTTGTAGTGGTTTGCAGCACCTGCAAGTAATGTCAGGGCATGTTCAAATCCTCTATCATGTGGAAATGTTCCTTTAATATTTTCATCACCCGAGAGATGCCATTTGCCTGAATGGTATGTCTGGTAACCTGCATCCCTCAATAATTCGGCAACGGTAACTACTCTTTCGTTTATATATCCCTCATATCCGGGTTTACCGACTTGATTTTCTGCGCGAACCTCATCCATTGTGCCTATACCGCCTATGTGATGATCAACACCAGTAAGCGCTGCGACCCTGGCAGGGGAACAAGTAGGGTTAGTATGATAATTCGTCAAAATCATACCGTCTTTGGCTAAGGAGTCTAGGTTTGGAGTAGAAATTTCACTCCCGAATGAACCGATATCCGAATAACCGAAATCATCTCCCATAATGAGCAGAATGTTCGGACGTTTACCATTAGCATCAATAGCTGTCGGTTGAGCAAATGCAAATTGATTCTTTGCCGATAAAAATGAAGGTGTTACAGTGAGACTTACTGTTAATCCAAACATGGATAACAGGGCTAAATAATACAAGCTTCTCATTGGTCCCATCTTAATCGCTGTTATATAAGAGCTTTTAGATATGTTAAATTACACATCATAACTGGGAGATCGATTTATTGCGAGTTTCAATCCTCCTATTAGCCTATTTCATTAAGTGCATCTAAGGCCGTTTGATTTGCCTTATTTCCGGTGATATTTCCTTCAGGTTGAATCATTATCTTAGACGCGGATGGAGTATTTGCTTTAGCATGAAAGGGAGGTTCGCCAGCGAGATTAGAGGCATTTGGATATGTGGCAAGTAATGGTCAAACGAAACGTTCTCTTGATAGATTACAATAAGATGTTTAATTGGACTGATGGGTGCTTGTGAAGAGGTGTACATCAGAGGAGATGACACTAACACTAAAGCTATGCCTAAATTCAATATTAATAACGTTGGATAGCTGCGACACAACCGCCAGAGATTTTTCATCTTTGGTTTCAACATGTATATTAGATTACAATTTTAAGTATTGTCAATTCTTTGGTAAAGATTAGTTCGGGTTCAGTGGGAACCATGTAGAATTTCACACTAGTCTAATTTTTACTGGTTATATCCATATTGTTTACAATGTGAATCCATGTAATGTAGAGAAAATTTGTTCTATGTTTTCTGAGTCAGGTAGTTTTAGACTCAAATATTGTGACTCCATTGAAACTATAAATCATTTATTACCTCTAATTGAGATGACCAATTATATGATCCTTAGAGGTTGTTTCAACATCAATGTTAGACAGTGTTATTCTAGGTGGGCTCATTCTAGACCTTATCGCTTCGCTCATGCTTTATTGGAAAAAAATATTTCGGAGCCAGGACATAATCGAAAAGATGTCTATTGAAAAAGAATATGAAATAAAACACAGGTCAATCGAAACTAATTTGTCAAGACTAGGTGCAATACTTCTGGTAGCGGGTTTCTTGATACAGATTGTAGGATACGCTATTTGATTAGTGCCTGTCTCAATTAAGAATAGCCCTAAAAATCCTATGGGACGAATGTGGAAATTGACACACCCTGAATATAGTTTTGTGCCTTTTTCACAATGTGAACCTATGTTGATTGAAAAAAGCAGTCAGATTTGTTGAGATTCGGATTTCACGGGTTTATTTGTGTAGTCTTTGGAGATTCTATGCTTTTGTGGCACCCATAAAATTTAGTTATTAATCGGCATGATTGCAATCCTAAATTATTTATTCTATGAAAAACGCAGCCCCTAGTATAGCAAGTTCAGACAGATTTTTTGGAGATGATGATGCAGCATTTCATGTAATAGACATTTATGTTACTGTTTTCAGTAACAAATGATCGGGTTCGGTGGAACTGATAACGCTAGAGTTCTAATTTTGGAACCCGAGTCGGATGTTGTTTAAGCTTGATTCATGGCATCATAATCTTCCTGAAGAGATGTGATTCGACAGGACAGTAAAATAAATAATGTGTTACTTTTTACTGCAATTCCATACTTGCTAGTGCTTCCAAGTGTCTCTGGTCAATATCTGTAAGTTGCTCGGGAAGCTGGAAGGCGACAAAGTCTGGAGGAATAACTCGTGTTTCATTGGCATATGTATCATACACCGCTGCCATCTGATTCAGCAATTCTGGCATTTCAGTCGCAAGGTCCTTAGCTTCGGTAGGATCTTTAACAATATCATAAAGATGCCATTTTCCATCTCCTATGGGCTCTTGTATGTTTATGCCTTTGAGATTTCCATTATAGACGGCCTTACTACCAAAGAACTCAACTGGTATCATTTCAGTGTCATTATGTATCTTTCGTGAAGTTTGTAGAAGTGTGATACTTTTTCCAGCTGGTTTTTCCAGTTGTTTACCATTAAAAGTATCTGGCGTAGAAACACCAGCAATATCCATAATCGTTGGTACCAAGTCGCCTGCCATTATGAGGGAGTCTACTTTTTTGTGTTCAGAGCCGTCGGGGACCTTGATAAGTAATGGAACTCTTGTTCCGGCTTCGTGTAGCAGATACTTAAATCCAAAAAGTGGGGTTGCGCTGACTTGAGCCCAACCAGGTCCATACCCGAAGTAGGAGTTTGGATTGCCAAGATTGGCCTCACTATTATTGTTTGTTGCTTGGATGCCTTTAACTTCGGCTTCGAATTCTGGTGTTCCTGCAGTCTCCTTTTCTATCGCAGTTCCCTCAGGGCCATTATCGGTAGTAAAGATTATCATTGTATTGTCATACTGACCAGTCTGTTTCAAATAGTCGAAAAGTTTCCCTATTTGAATATCCATCTCTTCTGCCATCGCAGCATATACTTCCATTTTCTTCGATTCATAGGCTTTTTCGGTAGCGTTTAATTCATCCCATGCTGGGACTCCTGATTCCCTGGGTGAAAGTGTTACGTTTTGTGATACTATCCCTAATTTCTTCATATTTTCTAGTCGTTGTTCTCTTACCTCATCCCATCCCATGTCGTATCTCGCGTCATTTTTCTTTATCAACTCCTGAGAAGACTGAAGTGGGAAATGATTTGCGTTGTATGCTAGATATGCAAAGAATGGTTTTCCATCTTCTTTATTCGTTTTAATCATGTTAATCAATTCGTCAGTTATCAAGGTGCTTACGGGCGTTCCATAAGGATATTCGAAGGTATCGTTATTCTTGACCCATGTAGGTGTAAAAAGTTTGCCCGCACCTTCTATTTTACCAGAATAACCAGGGAAACCGGTAATGTATTGAAGACTTTCCTCAAATCCTCTATCAGCAGGAAGACTACCCTTGTCGTGTCCTACATGCCATTTTCCAGTAGTATAAGTGTGATATCCTCCTTGCTTCAAGAAATCAGCAACTGTCGCTACTCTATCATTAAGATTTAGCTCATATCCTGGCTTGCCTGCCTGATTTGGTGTCATAATTTCTCCCAACGTGGGTATTCCATTTCTGTGGCTATCTACACCAGTCATAAATACACCTCTAGTAGGCGAACAGGCAGGGAGTACATGAAAGTTGGTAAACAAGTAGGATTCATTAGCCAGGCCATCTATAGCCGGCATTGGCAAATCACCGCCGTAAGACTTGAGGGATGCAAAGCCAATATCGTCTTGGACTATGAAAAGTATGTTTGGTTGTTTCCCACCAGTATCTGAACTAATTTGACCAAGGGCCATTTGTTTTGTATCGCCAATTAATAATATAGGACTGCCCACAAGAGTCGCTACTAAACCTAATGTGAACATAAAGCCAAGAGATGTTGAAGAGTGCATCAAAAAATGTGGCTTCATATCCAATATAAAATCTTTTTGGCGTCAAAGTATATCATAAGTAAATTTGATGGGATGTATTACCACATACTATAAATTGTTCCTCACACAAGGATTCGCGTCTTGTCAGACAGTCCAAATTGGCTTCGGGGTGTTCAGATTGGTCTCGGAATTATAACGGTCATATTAGCGATATACGCGCTAGCATTTCCTGCTGCAGTTTTTATATCTGTGATACTGCTGCTGGCAATAATTTTGCTTATTGTTGGTATAGAGAAAATAATTACAGGAATTTTCCTTCCTGTATTACGTTACCATTTATAGTATCAATACATCGGGTTCGGTGGGATTCGGACATGCCATGTATATGGGTTCTGTCAGCTTGGTATTTAGCTTTTTGTTATGATTATAGCAATTTAACTTCAATAAAAAACGAAAATAAATATCTGCTTCGTTGAAAGAATTTGTTATTTCAACTAGATCGTGTTGTTTTTACTTCCGTAATCCATTCGCATTTGAAACCATGTTTCTCATGATGATTTATTATTGCATCTTTACCTGGAGCATCCAATAGACATGGGCGACATGGAGGATGCTTATTCACAAATTCTGCGTACAAGCAAAGCAACAGGACTACCGCAGAGCACATTAAAAACATCCATTCAATATAACGTAGAAAAAAAGTAAGCAATGTTATAGTATTTGCTGCGCCATATGTGAATGTTGATACTTGACTTCATGCCATTTTTTATTATTATTGGTACGTAACTAATTAACAGGAAATTTTTTCTTTATTATACTAAAATAGTCTTTTTTATTCATATCTGTGTTCTCATAGAACATACCTAACAATTTTAATTCCTTGGAAGTATTATTGATGTCTACGTTGAGAAATCCATGAGTTTCGAATTGTTTTGCGATATATGGTGCAATTCCAGTAAAGTTATGGAGTTCTGCCCCACCAGTTCCAACGGTAAGAAATATTGTTCCGCTTGGATTTTTGTATTCTGTCATCTTTTTGTCAGCAATTATGGGATGATATTGAGGCGAGAATGAACTTTCGTTAAACTTCAAAGGAAACGTTCTCTGATAATTATGGTTATGTGCTTGCAGTACTATGTCAACTCCGTACTTGTCAAATATTGGATGATATGTTTTAGACAAAATATCCTCCCCATAGTGTGTAGTAAGGGAAGAATAGAGAGGTCTGAATGAATACACTATAATCCAGTCGATGCTCTTATTATTACGAGCACTTCTTAGATCTTCCTTAACAAAATTATATTGTTCAGAGCCAATTAGGTATGGTGTTATTGAATTCTTGCCGGTAGCCAATGCCAAGAAATGAACGTTTTGGTAATCGAATGAGTAATAGGGATTGCTCATATTGAAATGTTTCAGATAATCTTTATACTTGGTCAAATTTTTGTTCAAATCATGATCCCCAAATGAGATTTTGACTTCTCCGCTGCTTTCCAATGGAAGAATAGTACTTAACCAACAGTTAACAGATCTCTTATAAGAAAGATCACCCAACGCTAAAACAAATGTTGCATTTTTTTGCCTCATTCCATCAACTGTTCTATTAGTCTCATCACCGCAACCGAAGTCACCAGCCGCTACGAAATTAAATTTTTGAATTTTTGGATTATTATTGGTGTCTTCAGTAAAACCATTGAGTGGTAGATTCTGATTGAATAACAGGAGAAGAATGATAATAAAATAGAGGACGAAAATCGATTGAATAGAAAGTTGGTTTGCTGCATGACAAAGAGCATTATTTAATCTCAACTTTTGATTCCAGAAATTTAATGTTATTATGGACGGTATTTAAAATTTTATTGGTAGATTAAATGCTGCCGATAACAAATTTAGTAGAAAGACATGAAAGGCATTTTGAATACAAAACTAATCTTCTAAAGTTCGCTAAGAGATTAACGGGAACTTTCATGAGTAGTAATACATTATTTGCTAACATGTTTTAAATGCTGCAACACCTCATTAGTAGTTTCGAACAGCATATGATTGTTACTTCAGTCCTGCATATGGACTTTGGCATAGAATTGAAGCTTACGTATGTATGTTTAAAGCTTGAAATGAAATTTGGCAATTATTATTTGCTTTTCATAAATCCACATTACTTTTCTATTCAGAGTATAACCATCAGTCTACTGGCTTGAATACTTGTATTCTATTGTTACCCCTGTCAGATGCGTAAATATTACCATCAGAGTCCACAGCGAGGTGCTCTGGATCAATTAATTTACCCGGCTCTTTTCCGTATGTGCCTATCTTCGTTATAAAGTGACCAAACTTGTCGAATTTCTTTATAGATGGTTGCATGCTACAACCCGGATCCGATTGAGGATCATTTACATAGACATTATCAAATTTGTCTATAGCAAGATGTTCCATGTGACAAAATTGGTTATTCCCAGTTCCTAATGAACCCCACATTAACAAAGACTTCCCATTTGAGTCAATTTTTTGAACCCGTTCATTGCCTCTTTCAGTAACGTAAAAGTCGCCTTTCGAATCGATATCAATTGTTGTTGGAAGGTTGAATTCTCCAAGTTTAGAACCGGGCGTTCCATTTCCAAAGCTTGTTACATAAGTCCCATTAATGTCGAATTTTTGAATCCGATTGTTCTTTGAATCCGCCACATAAACATACTTGAGCTGCTTGTCCACCACTACGTGTCTTGGATTATCAAATTGACCGGGTCCGCTTCCTTTGGTACCAAATTTTAAAATAAAGTTACCATGGGAATCGAATTTTTGGATCCGATGATTAGCTCTATCAGCTAGCCAAACGTTTCCAGCAGCATCTACATCGATACCATAAGGAACATGCATCTGTCCACTACTATTTCCTAGTGTGCCCCATTTAAAAAGGAACTTCCCGTTCTTATCGAAAACTTGAATACGATTGCCATCCCTATCCACAGAGTATAGATATTTTTCGTCGTTACTAAAATCTAGGTCATGTGGACGTTTAAATTGTCCGTCTCCAGTTCCTTTCGATCCCCAAATTTTAACAACTTCGTACTTGGTAGAGTTTTGAAAGGAGTGTGAGGAGCTTGAAGTATTCTCAGAATTTACTATATGTTCTGTTAGTGATGATTGTGCAGAATTCGAAATTGAGTATACCTGTCCAAAATTTAGAAATAGATAACTCAAAGCAATAAAGAAGGCAACTAATACTGGAGCCTCATACTTGAAGTTGAGCACAATATCTGTGTGCATCGCCTATATTATAAACATAGTCACAGTTCTGAGAGACCCTACTAAAATTTTGTGAAGGGAATAGGTAAGAATTTCCTTATAGCAAAAAGGTTCAAACAACAATCAATAGAAGTTATGTAACATACTGTCTAAGCATGTAAATGCATAAAGCCGATTTTGAAGAAGAATGAGTTTTAGTTTTGTAAATGCATTGACAACTGGCATCATAGTGGACTTACTATGTAAAAGTCTCCACTCAATAATATATCATTATGTTACTAATAACAGTAAAGTTCAGTCCGGGTTCGGTGGGAACCATGGGGAATTTCACACTAGCCCAAAAATAAATTACTACTGTAAACGGTGGACAAATATCCCGTCTTAGTCCTCTTTTATTTATCTAGCCCGCTTGCTGCACACTTGGTAAGGACCAGGTTCCATTTAGTATGCCCGGTTGAGGTAGGTATGTTCGCATAATCATATTGAAAGACCCTTGAGGCGATGGTAACCAATTTGATTCCTTATCCTTTCCCGGATTGTTATGCTGTATGATAATGTCAATTGATCCATCCGAGTTGTTACTTAATCCTTCGGTGTATTTTCCTATCGAGTAACGATTAATGGGATTATCTACAAAAAGGCTTTTGTCATTATACATGGTAATAGACCAAAAGGCATCTACTGGCGGAGTTTGACCGGGCTCGAAATGAATCAGATAACTATTATTTCCATTTAATGGTTTTCCATTATTATCTGTAAATGTGGCCGGATAGAGCGCTTCTTGAGCGATATTTGCACCTAATCCTAGTTGAGTGATTGCAGCACGGAAGAGATAGTCTGCACCATAGACCCCAGCGAGTGCATTTACAAGCCAACCGTTCACCTTAGTTCCGGCATTTGCCACTCTTGCATCGATCAACTTTTGACCCTCTTTTATTCCCACTTC
Organism: Nitrososphaeraceae archaeon; assembly: GCA_035454925.1. Lineage (GTDB taxonomy): Archaea > Thermoproteota > Nitrososphaeria > Nitrososphaerales > Nitrososphaeraceae > TA-21. The sequence goes on along the minus strand of DATIFZ010000027.1, from coordinate 6,980 downwards.
AAGTGCTGATTTTATCGTATCGTTTGTTTCTTGAGATGGAACTTTACCGGGCCCAATTCCTATCACTGCAAATTTGGAGATCAATTGAGGGTCAGGAGGATTCGGAGGATTACCAATCATTGCTGCACCTATTTCGTCATATATTTTGATACCAGTCGGAGCAATCAATGCAGGTTGAGGCCCAATTGGAATCTCTTTTGAATCGTTACCATCTACCTTTACTGATTTGGAAGAACCTTCCGATCCTTTTGCTTGGAATATTGAAAGCGGTTTTACACTTATTTTATCTTGATATGAATGCACATTAGGTAAATCAGCCGGTCCTTTTACTAGTATCCTATTGATAAACCAGGCTAGATTTGTAGGGGACCAAATCTTTGTCATTCCATCTGGAACTTGTCCATTCCACTCTGGACCAGCAATAAGGTAGGTTCCTCCAGCCCCACCGGTAGCACGGGTTCCAATATATGCAAAAACATTAGTGTATGCATCCAAGAATTCAAACGTGTAATACCGATCAGTTATGGGAGGCACAACAACAACTACCGGTTCCTTTGTGAGATCGAATTGTGTCTGACAGTATAGGGTGTCGGAATTGGGGCTAACAACATCGGTAAAACTTGCATTAATTAGGTCCCGCGCACAGGATAACGTGTTGGCAGGACCGCGTCCAACACCTGGAAGAACATCTGGACTTGTTACAAAGTTAAATTGTCTTTCCATGCTAACGAGTGGAAATCCCCAAATGTAAGCAAGTGTTGCTATATCTTCCGGTGCGTCTGATGATGAAATTTGTGCCATTTTTACATTTAATTCTTCTATTGCCGACTGTGGATTGACCGTGTCGGTTTGTGCCTGTGCCTGAATATTGACGAACGTTTGAAAACTAGTTGTAAACATCAATGATATCACAATCGCAAATACTACTGGAGTCACTACCGCCTTGAAGTAACGCTTCATTAAAAGTGTATCATTCAGGCATATATTTAAGGCAATAGCATCATATGATTAAAATACTAAATACATTGCCAGAGGCAAGAAAAACGCCCTTTATGAGATCAAATCTTGAGTTTGTGTTATCATTGTGTCACCTTTATTGGGGTGCCCGTTTTTGGCGATATCATTAAAGTAAGTGAATTATAGTTAACTTGGATTCAAATGATTGCAGTAGGTGCTTCAGGAAGAAAAATGACGCCTGATTCTTCATAAATCTATTGGCATCTTGTGTATTGCTACTATTAATAGTATTAAAATATCGGGTTCGATGGAACTGATAATGCTAGCATTCTAATTTTGGAACCTACTATAAATGGAAGTACTGACACCCTGTAGAGCGAATGTTTAATTCGTATCTGATGAGTTACTGTTACCGGTACCATTGATTTGTACCAGGGATTCTACTTCTGACTCGCCTTTTACGCTGAGAGCCTTTATCTCTCCGATATTCTGTGCATAGTATTTGTTTTCAACAATGTCAGGTTCAAGTGGTGAAAAATCCTTGGTTTTAAGTACGTTTGAGAAAGTGCCATATGGAACTGTAACCTTTTCATCTAGACTAAGGATTGTGCCTTTATCTTCAGCAACACCTTTCAAGAATTCTTGGTTATACGTATCGTCAACCTTAGGATATGCTTCCATTATTATTCCAGCCTTGGCCCCTTTCACACCTGCTTCCCAAGATCCTTCGTGGCTTCCCTTGTTACTAAGATCGGTAGTATATTCACCCATATACCAGACATTTCCTTGGTCATCCTGCGCAAACCAATCATTTGTCGTTTCTTCATGCTCTTCATTCACGTACGCATCATCATGAACTACGCGCGTGGTTATACCCATGATTTCCTTTGTATCGTTGGTAACTACAAACACATCACGTGTTGGTTCATCCTCGCTTTTACCTTCATAAATCATTGTGGTACCTAGTTTTAAAGGAAAATACTTGTTATTAATTTCTAAAGGATTACTAAAATTTGATTTATCGAATACAACAGATGCTCCTTGTATATGTAACCCCCCAGAATTCAATAATAACACTATAAATGTCAGACTAATTGCAGCAAACAAAAGAACTTTTAGTGCTTTTGCGACCATACATAATAAAGACTCCCATGATTAATAAAGGATCCATCATTTCTCAACATTAATCCTTTTAAGAACATAAAGTTCGATATTCTTCGGTCATAATAATATTCTACATTTTTTGCAGCGATCTTCACCAATATCTCCTGAGCGTAATATGTTTACTAGCATCTGTTTACTTAGTTTAGTAACAATAATTCGGGTTCGGTGGGAACCATCTGGAATTTCACACTAGTCCAAAAAAGAATTGGTAGAGCCAATGATTCGATGGAATTGAATGCACTAGTGTTTGTAATCCATTTTAGAAATATTTTTTATTAGTAGTAAAAAATGAATAAAAGATTTTTGCTAGATAAAAAGCCGCCATTGATTAATGTCATGACGTATTGTTATTATTTACTTATAGTAACCGGATTACCAAATGTTTGTCTGCTATCATTGCTTATTCTCATATTGGGTCGTCGCATGTCTGGTTACTTTCCCACCAATAAGCTGTTGCCACCTGTTAATAGAACTTGTTATCTATCTATGGCTATGTCACCTTCAACACACATTCTATACAAAGTTTGCGAAAGGGTAATTTCCTTTACTGGATTATGGTATTATGGCATGCGTTCCGTATGTCGTCCCAGCACATCCTTGAAGCTTCTTGACCTACCATCCGCAAAGACCTCTTTGGATGCATATTTCATTGAGAAGGCCAGCATTTGCTCAAGAATTGGAAGCACTGACTTTCCCTTCTCCGTTACGTAATACTCGACCCTTATTGGAATGCCAGGATAGACCTTTCTTTCTATGAGATCGTTTTCCAACATTTCTTTGAGACGAACAGTAAGAGTTTTTGGATTAATGCCCTCTATAGTTTCAAACTGATTAAATCTTGTATGTCCCAAAATAATCATATTTCTTAGGATGTGAATGGTAAACTTTTTACCTATTAGGTTAAATGTACAATCCACAGGACAGCGAGTAGTCATCGAAACCAATTTTTGTGCTTCTTTTTGATTCAATCTAGTTCAGTCACTCCTCGATCCAAATATCGTTCAATACCAAATTAACTTACCCTTTCCGAACCTACTTACCAAATTAGCACCCACCAATTTATATACTTACTTATCTATACCTAAAGAATAAAGGGAAGTAAGTTGCAAATTACAACCAAGCTTGAAATCATGCGCTTCAAATTAAGAGACTACATCACAGACAAGTTTATCCATGCCTATGATATGATGGAAAATGATTTCTTTCGAACCGCTATAAGGTACGTAAAGTGTGAATTATTGAGAGCCAATGATCCGGGGATCACGGAGACTGCTCACTGGAGTAATGCGGAAGTAGCAAGACATGCATCGGAAGTTGCTACATTAAAGACAGTTTCTATGAATTGCTTTAAGATGACAGACAAGTCAAGTAAAAAGAGATCTGATATTATACTATCTACTGAATTCAGCAGGTGAATAGAAATGCAACTAGAAGGTCAGAAAATCAAGGAAGCAATTTTAACTGCTCTGGCCGATCCGGAAATGGTTAGCATTATCAATTCAACAATGTACGAATCCAAATCAGTATATGACATTATCATGGAGACCAAGATGCCTCATACTACTGCATACAGAAAAATTAAATGGCTGGTCGAGCAAGACCTTCTTGTAATTGATAGGTTTTGTATCAATGACGAAGGAAAGAAATACAGTTTGTTTCATAGTGTTTTTAGATCGATAGTCGTAAAATATGAAAACATGAAGATAATAATTGAGGCAGAGCAAAACATCGATCCTTTTAATAGATTGACGGAAAGATTCTTCTCTCTTCGAGACAATGAAAATTGAGCATTTCCTTAATTCATTAACTTTACAAAGTTACTTTAAGATGGAATCAAGACTTTCCATAATTTTATGGCCTGATCTGTAAGAGTAGTAAAATCTCACAAAAATAACCGAGACAAAGAGAATCATGGAAACCAAGTGTATCCACATGCCCAGATCGTGTAATTCATAGGGGAAATCAAATGACCCAGACTCATGTAAAGTGGTCGCGAATTCTCCACCAATCCAAATCAAAATGAAGATAGAAATTTGAAATTGGAACGATTTGAGACTATGTGAATGCCAAGCCAGCCACACAAATATTCCCAGTGCTGAGAATAACAAATAAAGTGTTAAATTACTTGTAAGATCCAAAACTGGAGACATCATCATGCTGTAAGCTTCTCCTTTTTGAATCTAACAATATAGATAAATGCGCCGCCAAAAATTATTAAAACAACAATAGAAATGGTTCTGAAGAGTCCTTCGCCCAATACTTCCTCACCTGCAAAGTATGCCAAATGATATATCCCGTGAATGAAAATGAAAACGGATAATAAAACTGTGAGAATTCTAAGATAGCTCTTCAATCTTAAACTAAGGTATATAGGAACAGTGGTAGCACCAAACATAATAATAGCACTAGCCAAGTGAAGTAGATTTCCATCAGACAACTTAGTTAATTGCTTAAGTTCATACTCGACATATAGATATTTTGCTCAATACCATATTATGGGATCCATATTTGGGTCCCACCTATGGGTGCTAAAAATGGGATTTGTCTCTATGTTAATAAAAAAACCGTCATAAATATCATGTAATGTTTACATGTCGTTTTAACAAAAAGACCTTGATATCATGCATCATAATATCGATACTTCTTATAGGCATGAGTTATTCTTCACACTACTTTATCAAATGGACTGACTTCAAATATGTATTATAACCGTTCCTGTAGAGCATGTGGCACTCATTTGGAATCTACTTCCGTTTGCAACATATGTAATGAATCCGTATCTTGGATTTGCCACAAATGTTTCAAAATGGATGACGTTACTCATAGACATGACTATCGTAAAATACTTACATAGTTCCAGAAGTCATTACAAGCTACAAACAATAAATCAAGAAAAAATTAGATAGGCATTTATTCTACATATAAAACAATAACGTGATGTAAAGCTTCCATCAGACATACTGGCTTGTATATCAAGTTCGGTCTTGTCGTATAGGTATTTTATTGTAACCCGTATTGTGAATCTTAAATCTGAATCCCGCTTCCGGATTCCAAAGATGGGATTTGTCACTATATTTATAAAATGCCATAATAACTATCATGCTATGGATAATCCTTATTTTAATAAAAAGACCTTGATATCATGCATCATATTATCGATACTGCTTATAGGCATGAGTTATTCTTCACACCACCTTGTCCAATCGATATCAGCCACGAAGAACAGTTCAGACGAGAAAGCAAGTTCAGCCTCTGCGAACTCTTCTGCTGCTAATAGCAATACCTCTATCACCTTAAATGCATTAGAACTAAAAAATGGAACCTACAGATGGCAAAACACCAGTGAGGCAATAAATCCTACACTGCATTTGATAGCACACATAGATTATCCTATCAACATAAAGAATCCCACGGACACCAAGCATGAATTAATAATCGGATCAAATGGGACTGAGCTTGCGAAAAGCAACGAGATCAAGCCGGATAAGAGTGGAAAGTTGATCTTCAATGCTAATTCAACAGGCACACTTGAATATCATTGTGAATATCACCCAGATACTATGAAAGGAATCATTGAGATATCTAGCCAATAAATAAGTAGGTACAGAAAAGTATGATATCAAAATAGTTCCTCATTTTCTCACAGTAACAATCTTTAATGGTCAGATCTATAGTTCTTTTCTCTACTAAGTCAGTAGTCTATGAGAACAATAGAAAATGTAAGCAGAGCAATAAGTGAAATGAGGAACGATGGTGGCCTCAAATTCCTTTTAGATTATATTCATTCAAAGTTAGGTAGTGGATACTATTACAAGATCTCAAAACTGGCTACAGATCATTACCTATAAATTTTATATCGCGATCTGTGTAACTGATAACGCTAGAATTACAATTTTGGACCCGTGGGTATTTTGTGGCTGTTACCTTTATTTAGTTCATAGGTGGTTTCTGTTGGAATTTTTCAAATTTATTCGAAATATTACTTGCAGAATCAGTCCAATACTTCCCGATAATTTTTTGTTATGAATTCTATAAGGTTACCCGCAGGACCAAAAAAAATTGATTTAGATTTGATATCATTTGGCCATTCTATTTCTTTTTCAATTTGGATACTTTTACTTTGCAAAAATTTCTTTTCTTGCTCATATTCTAGTGATTCAATCTCAAAAGCTATATGAACCATCGAAGTTGGGGTCATGCTCCATGATTAGTTTCCTTTTCAGCTGCTGTTATTTCATGGTTAAAAATGAGAAGTATATTCTTATCTGTTTTTAAAAACACATGACATTCCTTTTGCTCAGAAACAAAATCGAGACCTAATTTACCAACGTAAAATTCCTTCATTTTTTTCTAAATTGGATGAATATATTGAAGGCTCAACGATCTTTTTGAGTTTAACTCGTTGTAGTCGTTATTCTATATTCAGAATAGGAACTAGTACACATATTGGGTTCGGTGAAACGTAATGGTTTTATTAATAGGCCAAAAAGTCAGTTATGATTTATTATAAGCTTAGCTTACAATACTTTTTCAATATGAAAGTTGAACATTAAAACAATATGAAGAGATACTATTCTCAAGTAGTTAGATACTCACATTTGTATCGTTTTTATTTAAGAATGGAGGCACGCATAAATGTCTAGCACACTTATGAAAATTGAAATGAAGTCGCGATATCATTTAGCTTATTGTACATTAGCTGGATTATTGGCGTCAATTGTAATATCGGGATTGTTATTTAGCTTGGATTTCATTTCAAAAACTCCTCCTGGTACTTTTTTTGCTGTGATAGGATCATCTCTAGGATTTTATGACTCTAATACATCACCATATGTTGGTCTCTTATTACATATTGCTAC
>DATIFZ010000026.1:0-5859 GCA_035454925.1 Nitrososphaeraceae archaeon | reverse complement strand
ATTTTTCTAGCGTTCGGTAATCACTTCTAAAATATCATACCCCTCTGACCATTTCATCTTTTCAGTAACAGCCTTAAATCACCTGAGAACTATTGAGGAGATGATTTGTAATGCAATCAGTTAAATATGAACCTACGCAATAAGAAGTAATGTTTAAAATGAAACATATGAAAATTGCTATCTTTGTACTGACAGTCTCAGTACTGGGAACCAGTGCACTGATTGTCAATTCAGGAAATATGGTGTATGCACAAGGTAATAAAACACAAGGTGATGTAACTACAACCATCGATGCCGATAGTTTGATTAAAGCCCTAAAAGCAAGACATCCAGTCTTGGCTCAACTGGTAACGAATGAAGATAAAGACTTAGTTGTGAAATTCAAGGATCTGGATACAAAGGAAGCAGTGAAGACTGCATTGGCGCTGAATATGCTACACTTATTACAACAATATAGGGAAATAGACGAACCACAATAGTTTGTGGGTCCTTCCTCTTTTTTTATTTCTAAAGTATAACATTTATTGCATACTTAAAATCCATATCGTTATAATTAATTTTTCAACTATTTAGATGAGCGGGATAAATTCCCTAATATGATTATGCGAATGCAATTCACAAAGATATTCGTTCTTAAGTTCAACCAAACGTTGTGCCAAATAGTCTAGTTCCAATTAATATTCATAATATTGGTTTTTTGGCAAATATATATTTGAATGTCTATAGTCTAATCAATACCAATGATGAGGTGAATAACATTAACGAAGCGAAGAATGGTAAAATATAAAATACGACCACACCTCAAATGGGTTCTATTATATGGGATCTTACTTTCTCTCTAATGTTGAGATTAAAATTTTTGTCAAATTTGATTCACACCCCCGACGAACTCGAATTTGCGGATTGTGGGAAAACTTTAACTCTATGTTATTCGTAATATGTAACGGAATCCAGTAACTAGACTAATTTTATTGCTCATCTCCACGTCCGAAGACCTGATGATCACCTAGTATTTGTTTGTAGATAGAATATTATTTTTTATACTTCCTCGAGGATTAGTCCGTACCCCAAGGATTATCGATAACAAATCGCCAAGTTCCGTCAGGCTGTTGACGAAGAACGTCTGCTGATTTTGCGGTCATATGAACATGCTTTCCATCAGAACCAGTTCCATTAAATGACCATTCGGTTGTTACCAAAGCAAGATCGTTTGACTTAATAACTCGCTTTACCTCGAGATCCAATTTGCCGTTCATATCAATAAAACTGCGCAGGCTTTCACGTATTCCATCTGGACTTGTAGCAAGCTTTCCTGGTTGAGAAGCAAAACATGCCAGAGGTTCGTATAATGTCATTAAGGAATCTAGATCTCCGGCATTGATACCATCTGTCACTGAATTAAGCACTTCTTCAGGCGTCATCTTTCCAGTCATATGATGATACTGCAATACAAGTAACTATATGTGTATTATCTAGATACAATCCAAATATTAGCACCGACTTGTGGTTAATACCAGGCCAGGTCGCCCGGTAATACAATTCAGAAGCGCTAGCCGTTGATATCTCTCGCCTTTCCACTGATCCTTGAAGATATAACGGTGCCATTGCAACAAGAAAATGGACGAAGCTCTGAGTAGCGGGATTAGGATTCACTCCTTTAATTATTTCATCTTGTGAAAACGCTTCGTTATGAATGGTTTCATATTTTTATTACGGCATTATGTATGACAAAGAACTTACTGTTTGTATTTGGAAGAATCAGCAGTAATCAGTAGACAGAAGTTTTATTAGGAATACACTATTGTGACAGTTTATGAATTCACCGATAACGATTTTTATGCTGTTCTCTATTATGGCATTGCTAGCTGCTATATGTGCAGCAGCATTACATCATCAGTATGCTTTTGCAGCCGAGAAACCAGATCCCTGTAAGGCCTTCAAGGAGTTGACGAAGTATGTTGAGATACTTGGATTGCAGGCAGTTGCAACCGGTGATGAAGATGCTATGTCAGATTTAATCGATGATTTTCGTCACTATGCCGCAATGATACTAGGACAATCCCCTCCTGACAAGGGCAAGTGTTGATCGTATAAAAGGCAATAAATCAAATGATGTTAGATAGAGTAACAAAAAGCAAAATACCAAGTAGTAGAACCCTAATACATGCAGGGAACTAATCCTGACGTCCGAAAACTAGACTATTACTATGCATTTGTTTGCCGAAATAAAAAAATATTGAATATTCAATAGATGTCTTTGATGGAAAAAAATTTCGTCTAATGGTTGCTGATACAAAAGCAATCCCAGAAGGCAAACAGATTCTTTTAAAGTATCGTCTCAGTTACTGGTTAAATTACCGCATCCCAAACTTGATCCCTCTAGCATATCCACATTCTATATGGTATCAAATGAACTATGCCAGCCTATCTGCAAACTGCTTGTTCTAGGTAATAAGATGAATTACTTTATCGTGGGAAGTAAACCTTTTTTGAATTAACCGTTTCTTCTTGAACAGGAAGATTTGAAGATCCTACAATATGCTCTGCAATTCTAAACGCAAGTGCAGCAATTGTTAACGACGAATTAACTCCCAGTGACGTAGGTACTATTCCACCGTCTACTATGTAAAAGTCTGTGTACGGTTCTGTCAAATTTGCACTGCCCCCTTTGTAAACTTGGCCATTATTATTAACAACGCCATTATTTCTATCCTTTCCCATTGAACAACCTCCCAAATTGTGTAATACTACTGTTACATTCTCGTTTATTTTGGAAGGATCCGTACTCCATAAAGGTGTAAAAAAACTGTCCTTTCCCTTCTCCCCAATTTCGTGGGCTATAAGTTCCATTGAATGTCTCATTTTAGTAAATAGAGGTACTAGTTTGTTCATGTCAAAATCTACCTTTACTACGTTCAATGCATTCATGTCTCTATCCGGATCATTTTTCCATTCATCTTGAAGTTTTATAGTTCCATCAGAAGTATCAGTACCCATACCAGAAAGGAGTAAAGTCCTTGTCAGATCCTGTTCAGCAACTTGAATCGGTAAAGTAATATTTGGTGAGACATTTGATGAATTCTGCGTAATCATATTTATCATCTTCTGTACTTGACCGGTTCCAGCGTAACCAAGTAGATTTCTAAATAAATCAGACTTTGATAAAAATCGAGACACACCTGCAAACATTTTTGGAATGTTACTATCTTCTAAAGTATAAACCAACCCTGCACCTTCATTAAATTTGATAGCAGATGTTACTATGGGACCCCTTGTGGCACTGATATCTGTTTTAGTGGGATTTATCACGCCGAGTAAATCTCCGTTTGTTGAATAGCCTTCGCCCAATTTATTGCTCAGACTGAGTTTGTCTCCTGTTGTGCGTGTTGTGTTTATAGATTTAAGCAAAATTTCCGTGCTGCCTATTGCACCTGCTGACAGAATTAATTGGTTACATTCAATTGTTTTTTTGCTACCTTTTTCAATAAATCTAAATAGCCTTATCTCAAGTTTGTATGACTGTGACCCGACGGTCCCATTAAAGAGTATTTGTTTTTGTTCTCTTGACGAGTAATCATTATAGTATATTTTATATTTGAAAGTACCAGATGTTAATGGTTCTATATCATACACTTCGCATAGTGCCCGTACTTCGAAATGATCCTTCTTTTTTGAATCCCTCAAGTATTCAAATATCTTCTTATTATTGGTATGTCTTGCCCCAGGGATGCATCCTATTGCACATCTACCTTGACGCTGACAGACATTGGTTTCTGAATTATATTTCAGTAATATTGAAGCAATTTTTTCTTGTAAAAATTTGTTTTCTGGTTGAGTTCCTCGAATATTATCTAGTATAGTTGAAAATGAATATTTTCCTGATGCATCTTTTAGATAAGGAGATTTTTTGAATAGTGTGTTTTCGTCTTTTCTGTATGGAATATCAGTAATGGAAAGGTCAACTGCAAAAATATCCTCTTCATATTTTGCCTTATCTTGACCTAAATCACTGGGATCAAATGTAGATTTATTAGCTACAATCAACGGATCTTTGTCTTTTATTTTTTGAGCAGCGTCTTGGAATGCTTTTGCCTTAGGTAATTTAACATCGCCAATGGACGAATTCGTAACTATCTTGTTTACTCCTATAAATCCTCTTGCCATGTCAAAATATTTTGCTAAATTGGTGTCATTAAGTCCAAGCTTAAGGTTACTATCCCACGAGTCCAAAACTATTTCTTGTGGTTTTTCGGTCACATTAGTATAAACCAAAGAACCCCCTCCGACACCGCTAGCGGCAAGTGTATGAACCTTACTTGATAGTCTATAATCGTAAAGTCCTCTCCTGTCTAATATTCGAACAGTATTAAGAAATTGGGATAGCCCATTAATGTTATCTGGATATGGCCACGTTCTATACGGCATATTATTTGATTCCAGAAATTCTCTTATTCCTTTTTTTACGTTCCCGATTTCCTCAAATTCGTGTGATCCTGGGCTTGATGGCAATTCATGACTAACCCACCATTGTCCACGCTCAAGTAATACCACTTTCTTTTTTACTGATCCTGGAGGTGCTGCGTCTGCAACAAATTTATTCACAAGAGATAACGAAATTATAGTACCTCCAAACCCGGAACCTATAACAACTGCTTCACACTGATTTACTTCAGAAGCATCCGTGTATGGCGTAAAAGGATCAGTAATTACAACAGTCTCGTGAAAATTTCCATCTAAATCAAAAATTCTAAGATATATCTGTGGATCAATTTCGGATTCACCGAGTTGTTGGTTGAAATCTTTGTTAGTAAATATCATTCGAAAAGATCCATCATCAAGGGTAACTGATGTTCCGATCGGATCGTCAAATATGAAATCCTTGTCAAAAGCCCTTATGGTATAATTAGATAATGCATTTCCAGAAGAATCAGTTAATTTTCCTTTTAGTTCAAAAGACATTGAGAATCTTGTACCAGATACAAACTATAAGGTTCGCTTATCCACTGATTAGTGACTGTAGAGTAAGTGTTTTATTTATATCAGACTGTGTCCAATAATTTACTAATTTAAGCAGTCTTATCATCATACTTATTTCCATGTATCAGGGATAATTAATGGGACGATTACTTGGTGAAATATATATAGAAACAGTACGATGATTACTATTCAAAGGTAGCATTCGACTGGGCTCCAATCTTATATCAACATATAAATTTAGAAAACCCGTTGCGAGATATGTTATGTGCTATTGACTTTGATGGTGATTGGAATACGTCAAATAACAGAAGGCATCTTTATACTAATGTTTATGATCTTATTCCTGTAGTTTATTATAGTATTGCCGAAACTTTAACACATTACTTCATTTTATATTGCTTTTACCATGCTGATGATCTGACGCATGAAAACGATCTTGAAGGATGTTTGGTAATAGCAGATAAATAAGCGTCATTATTACTCGGAATGGTAACTATTGCACATTTTGATTTTTATTCTTATGTATTTGAAAATCGGATGAAGGCAGGAAGCAAAAGAATAACGGGTAAATTGGATGCAGAGCGTCTATCTGATGGGTTCGAACACGCAATGGTAACACAAGAAGTTAACAAGCATGGTTGTTATGGTTGGAAAGGAGTACCTTTTTGGATGCGATTGATGCCATGGTGGTGGCCGCTATGGACCAAATGTGATTCTCACAGACATATGCATCGATCATCATCCCAGTTTTGGTCAAGAAAGAGACGCGATTCAGTTAAACATTGCAAGGGAATAAAGTATTATCCTTCAAGCAGGGCGATTATGCCCGATATTAAGAAAATAAATTCATTTGTAGATACACAATATAGCTATGTATTGATA
>DATIFZ010000025.1:0-10468 GCA_035454925.1 Nitrososphaeraceae archaeon | reverse complement strand
AAAGCGTTACTATTGCATATCCTGGCATAAGAAAACAAAGCATTATGGCAGCGACCAGTTGAAATATATTTACCATATCTAGTAAATTCCAGCTAACATATACAACATCTACCCTTGGAATTGAAAAGGCACACGCTGCGATTAAAATCAAATATATGGATGCAAATATGATCTTTGAAAACTTGTCCTTGACATTTTTCTCATTCCCAGTTGAATGATGGTGAGAACTAGCTTCCAGACTTTCGGCTTCGGATGGAACACTGATATTTTTTTCCAGTTGGATGGTATAATATCTTGTCAAACCAAAACAAAGTAAGGCCATAGAAACGCAAACTGGAACAGTGATTTTCATGGGTATCAATAGATATGAAAGGACAATGTACACAGCAATGCCAGTAATCAGTACGGTAGAGACTAATGATAAGATAATCTTTCTCTCGACTGATAATTTCAATTAAAGATATTTTTTCACCCATTGGTTATATATATTGACTATCATAGGGCCCTTCAGTAAGAATTTGAACATGTTCCTCTTTTGAGAGTTGCATAACTAGAATCGATATAGGAGAAGTTAAATAAATAATTGAGAGCTTGATTAAGTCCCAGAGATTTAATTCTCAAAAGGTTGCTAATATAAGAAATTGCGTTTGGTTGACTCACACTAATCCCGTAAGGATAAAATTTTGAAGCAATTCAAGTACATACATTATTAAGAGTGAGCTTAATTTTATTCATAATCGTAATGCTGTCTAATACCTATAAAGTCTCATTTGGATTTTTGTCTTTCGTGTTATTGATATGCGGTCTAGCTACTGTCTGCAGTATATCGTCTAATATTGGTGAATTTTGGAGTTACCACAATTTGGTCCATGCTACGTCTACTGCCAAAGTTGAAGTACGACCACACATAAATGATAAGGATCTAGAGGCAATAGTAGTGGTAGAAGGACTAAAGCACCCCACAAGTATGGCCTTCTTGGGTCCGAATGATTTTGTTGTTTTGGAGAAAAAAAATGGCATGGTAAAAAGGATCTTAAATGGAACCATTTCAGAGAAACCACTGCTAGATGTTGAAGTTGCAAACGAAAAGGAAAGAGGGATGCTTGGGGTTGCCGTATCAAAAAACGATGATCAAAGCAGCGGGAATTTCCAAAAGGAGCGCGATTTCCCAGATCATCATTTGCCTTACGTTTTCCTGTATTACACTGAATCGTCAGGAAAAGACGGCAATGACGATTGTCCGTTAATAAATTATTGCAAAGAAGGAACTGAACCCAAAGGTAACAGGTTATATAGATATGATCTTCAACAAGATAAACTAACAAATCCCAAACTATTACTTGATTTACCAGCCAATCCGGGCTCCGATCATTTAGGAGGTGCTGTCGTCATAGGTCCTGACAGAAATGTCTATCTCACTACGGGCGACGGTGATAGCTGTAGTTATCATAGTTGCGACAAGGGTGTTAAAGATACCGTTCTAAATTCTCAAACAGCGAATGTAGAAAGCGGGAATATGCCTGATGGAAGAGGAGGTATACTTAGAATTACCCAAGACGGTCTACCCGTAAGTGGGGAACACCAGAAAAGAATCTTCCACGAAAATGGTATTCTAGGCAAATACTACGCGTATGGAATACGTAACAGTTATGGAATCGATTTTGATCCTCTAAGTGGGAAGTTATGGGACACAGAAAATGGTCCCGCATTTGGTGACGAGATAAATCTAGTAGAACCCGGATTTAACAGCGGGTGGCTGAAGATCCAGGGGATTTGGCCTATTTCCAATTATACCTTGTTATATCCCCAGGGACTAGTTCCCCCTTACAGAGGATATTTTGTAAGTGATAATGATAAGTTCATTTCTGGCAAAGGAGTTAATGGGAAAGATTTAGTAGATTTTCAAGGCCAGGGAAAATACAGTGATCCTGAATTCATCTGGAATATGACCGTTGGTGTTACTGCGCTTAAATTTCTTCACTCTGATAAATTGGGAGAAAAGTACAATAACGATATGTTCGTGGCAGATTCTAACAATGGTAATTTATATCACTTTGATTTAAATGCGGATCGAACTGAACTGGTATTTAATAAGGGTGTAACAGATAGAATGGTGCATTCCTTACAAAAAGAGGAGCTTGCTCCCATTCTGTTTGGTGAGGGCTTTGATTCAGTAACGGACTTAGAAGTCGGGCCCGACGGTTATCTATATGTGGTCTCATACAAACAGGGAAAAATATTCAAGATTGTTCCTTCTAACATCAAATGACAATCCACACCTCCACCTTAATGTTACCCACGAATAGAACAATTAGACTCCTATTCCCCAACGTCTTTTTTAGACTCCTACCTTTTCGGATCATAACAAAGGCTGTCAGACATGTTGGTTCAGGACTGAGCAAATAATAATCGGAAAATAATAAACGAAATGTCATTTTCGGTAATGATAGACCTCATGTAATTGAGGGCCAATTCACTTAATTTATTTGGTGAGAATAACTTTATTTGTTTAATATTATTTCCTTTTGTCATTTGGTCATAAAGCTATCTTTTTGGCACATGAAGTATTTCGACTTCACCACCGATATCGTACCAGGTTTTGCCTCCAATGACATATATTTTACTATCATAAGTAACTGCCTTCAATCCGAGACGCGGTGTTGGCAGGGGAGGTTCCTCAGTCCAGATGTCTCTTGTTGTATCGTATCTTTCATTATTTTCAAATGTCCCGTTAACTTTTTCCCCACCAAACACATAAATATAATTTCCCATGGATGCGGATGCGAGTCCGCTTCTTTTACTAGGCATTGGTTTTAGCTTAGTCCATGTATCTGTTGCAGGATCGTACATTTCATTAACATCAAAATTTGAAAGCGCTTTGGCAATAGGTTCTGGAATTCCATCCCCATATATTCGTCCTCCAATAACATAGAGTTTTCCATCGACTACGGAAGACGTTAGATGATGTCTTGCAGTGGGCATTGGAGCTTTTTCTGTCCATGTGTCATTCACCGGGTCGTATTCGAAGTTTGTTGCGACAACATTATGAACATCATCAACGCCTCCAACTGCATACAGCTTATCGTCAATAAAGTTTGCTGTTAAAGCAGTTCGAGCACCTGGCATCGGTTTGCCCTCTGTCCAGTTGTTTGTTGAGGGATCATAAATTAATAACTTATTAGAATAGCCATACTTATGCGCACCCCCAACAACGTACAATTTACCGTCGTATGAGGCCATACCTAAATGATCAAGGGGTTCTGGTAACGAAGTTACTTTGGTCCATTGATCGGATTTAATATCATACACTTCTACAATTTTGTCTTTCTTTACCTTCCCCCCTTGACCTCCAGCAACATAAATCTTATCGTCTAGGATTGCAGCGGCCATCGCAGACCTAGGAGTTGGCATTTTGCTTCCGTTTGTCCAGTAGGACTCGGATAGATGTGATTGTGGTGATGCGCTTGTTGTATATGCCATAGTAATAATCGCATAAGCCAAAACACTGAGAACTATCACTATAAACAAGGGATTTTTCGCAACCAAATTCAGAACTTAGAGGTGTAGGACACTTATATGTATATTTCACATATTTAATTCACAGAAATGCCAATACAATCAAGATCTATGAAATACTTTATTTCCTATTACTCTCCCAGAGCATATTGATATAACAAACTATCAAAAAATCTTAAGAATCTATCATTTTCAAATAGTTTGTTGACTGTCCATATTCCAAGTGTTATGACCTTGCCTTTTTTGTATTCTAGCTCGTATGTTGCAATGACAAAATGTCCAGAATCTGGCCTATTTATGGTTGCATTATAATCAAGCAAAATTTTCGCTTTAGGGTTTGTAATGGACTGTTCTTCAATATGGGTAATTCCGAATGGATCGTTGAGAAATACGAACTCCCAACTAAAACAACACTTATAATTGCTACCAATCCATTCAGAAGTTTCTGCTTTCCATCTTTCTTTAACACTCTTCCATGCAGTATCCACATTGAGCGCGAAGCCATGTCCTTTGACCAGGTTTATCGTATCGGTGTTATTATCATAATTTACCTCTCCGTAAAACACATTCCCATTCAATAGAAAAAGCAAACCCCCATTTGATACAAATTTTTTCAAGTTGTCATATTCTTGTTGTGTGACATATTCCTGATGTTCAAGTATAACTACATCGTACAAATTTGTTCCGTTTGGAGAGAACATCCGAGATCCAAAATGAACGTCCTTATCGGATAAGATGTCTATATTGGAATTTGGTGTTAGCCATTTAAAGTGGTCCTCTATTTGAAGAAGTCCAGACCACGGTTTCGGGCTTTTCTCAAGTTGGCTAGATAGCAAATCGGTATACTTTGTTGTGTTTAGAGATCGGTTTGTCTTATTTTCTTCTAATTTGGCCATCTCGTAGAACATATAGAAGGATTTATCATAGGCAGCTTCAGTAAATGTTGCCTGTACTATTGCAACGTTAATAGCTTTCGTAGTGTTATAGTTAATTTCTCTGTCGGTACCTACAGAAAGTGGCTTGTTTATAGAGTATGAACTATCACAGATCTTATTATCAACAACATTTCTTTTTAAAAGAATTTCCTCATTTCCGGTAGCATTATTAGTCCATACTACATACACGTTGTTGTCCGGCGAAACCGCAATCTGTGGATCGATCGACCATCCAGAATAATTACTTAAATTAGTAGTCTCACCAAAACTAGTGCCGTTATCAATACTTCGACTGAAATATACATCGCTGATCAGGGCTTTAACGTTGGCGTGTTCTACTACTCTTCCACTATACCATACAAGATATACATTATTATTTCGAGGATCGGCACTTATGCCTGGATTGAACACCATACTACCGATACCATCATGTTTTGTCTCATGTAGAATAAATGGACTGCTAAAACTAGTGCCGTTATCGATACTCCTTGTGAAATATATCTGTCCATATTTTTCCTGAAAATTGTTTGTCCATACCACATACACGTTACTCCCAGATACTGCTATTTGTGGAAATCCATTGAATCCGGTATTGTTTCCGAGATTTTTGGCTTTCTCAAAGCTATCCCCATTATCAGAACTTTTCGCTAAAAGAACGCCTTTAGTGGCATCATGCCAAACAACATATACGTTGTTTCCAAACGCAGCTATTTGTGGAAATCCATTGAATCCGGTATTGTTTCCTAGATTTTTGGCTTTCTCAAAGCTATCCCCATTATCAGAACTTCTTGTGAAAAATATCGCCCCGTTACTTGCTGGTGTGTTCTCCCATACTACGTAAATATTATTCCCAGAAAGTGCAACCCTCGGATCCAATGAGCCACCATCTTTGGTTCCTAAGTCTATGGTGGGATTGAATGTGCAACCATAGTCTGAACTTTTTTTGAAAAATATGTCTCGACTTCCTGAACTATCATCAAGCCACACTACAAAAATATTATTATCCTTTTCTATAATTTGAGATTCTTCTGAATGACCAGTATTGTTACTGATGTTAAATAACTCATTGTTATCCTGGATTGATCCTATCTTATACGAGCTATCCTTAGATAAGCTAGCCTCTGAAGTATTCTCGAAGAGTACAAAGCCAAAAATAATGACAATTATTAATTGGAATATAGGCGAGAAAGGAAAAGCGGACGACAATGCATTGACCAATTAAAGTTACGTTCTATTCAATATATAAAAGATATACAAAAATTGCTTCTAGATCAAATCTGCAGAATTTTATTGACATCTCATAACTTATCGAGACTAGAACCTTACCCACTTTGATCGAAAAGAATGAAATCAAGGTTTGCAAAGCCACAAATAAGTGGTTATCATCTAGTAGTGGATCTACTCCACCTAACATCAGCATTTCCTCTTAATAACCAAATAAGGGCCATAATTGTAAATAGTTGCGTGTAAATGTAAGTCATTATTATATCTCTGAGAATGAAAGCCGTTGTTAGAAATATTGCTCCCAATAACAAGGTAGCGTACGTGCCAAATTCTGAAATAATTTGCATTGTTGACAAAAATGCTAATACTATCAGAGCACATGACAAAATGGGCGATATAAGATAAACAAAAAACCTATATGGAAAAATGATCATTCCAAAATAACCGTACTTACGATTGAATAGTAACCCCTTGAATCTTAATGTTT
This sequence comes from Nitrososphaeraceae archaeon, assembly GCA_035454925.1. Taxonomy (GTDB): domain Archaea; phylum Thermoproteota; class Nitrososphaeria; order Nitrososphaerales; family Nitrososphaeraceae; genus TA-21. The sequence goes on along the minus strand of DATIFZ010000025.1, from coordinate 4,306 downwards.
CAACTAATCCGCCCAATGTTCTCCTTGTTTTAATTTTGAAGTAATCAGTTAGCTGAGTGGGAGACCTCTCTGTAAAACGTGCGTCCTGGCTTACTATTGCTCTATATCCTTTTGATACTACTTGTAAAGCGATATTTGAGTCATCTGCTAGTGTATCGTCTTGTACTTTATTAATAATACCTTTTCGAAAAGCACAGGCCTCACCAGATAGCCACGAAGTAGAATGAATCTTACTTTCCAGTATCCGGATATTATCTTTATGCAACCAAAATTTGTGTTCGGAGGCAGTGGAATGACTTTCCTCTCTGTTGGGGACATCGTAAGAAGCAGAGACAGCTCCGATTGTATTGTCCTTGAATGGGTTAACGAGGTGCATAATAGTTTCTTTATCGTAGAGTGTGGCACCATCGGTAAGAATCACGAAATCTCCCTTAGACAGGTGTAACGCTAAATTTATGGCAGTAGCCTTCCCTTTTCTTTCTTTTTCTGTTATCAGAGTTACTGTATTTTGGAATTTTGAATGAATAATTGTACGGGTTTTGTCAGTAGATCCAGAATCAATGACAATGATTTCAAGTTTATTCTTTGGATATGTACATTCAAAAATATTATTGATCCTCCTTTCTATAACAGATTCTTCATTGTAAACAGGTATGAGGATCGTTACGTTGGGCAAATCGGATTGTATCAAAGCTTTTTTATCAATGTTCCTTGGCAAGTTCTCCACTTTACGTGCTATTCGAGTTAAAATTAGGGGGTAGAAGATGTGCATTCCGACTACGATGAAAAGCACAAGGACAAAGATCGCTAAAACTACCATTTGAATAGAGAAATACTTATCAAAATAGTGATTTAAGTATTTATAAGCATCTGGTTGCTTATGCTGCTGAGAAAAATATTCGAATCATCGGTCGTTGTGAATCTTCGGGAAGCAGGAATATGATAAGTACAGATACACGTTTAAACAACCCTCATCGGCGGTAACGGCATAATATTTTTGTCTCGATATAAGAACATTGTTTTATCAGAAATAAATTAATGTAATTCACTGCGCAGTTTTTAATATGTCCGTTATTAAACATATTTGCATTATAGCAAACCCAGTTGGCCATAGTATAATCGAGATAGGAGATTATTCACTTTATGAAATCACCATACCTATACTGTTTACTGCTAATTCGTGACAGAATTCTAATGTGCTTAGAAAAAGATGCCTACGCTTTAATGCTCCTACTAGCATGACAATTTCAGGTCTGGTTGATTTTGCTGTCTTGGAGATGAGGTCTCCATTGATAAGGATTCGTTCTCATCTTACTCATTTTACCCGATTCCGAGAATTGCTGCGATTCAGATTACTTCGAGAGAGTTTATTATTCCTTAATTTAATATCGATAACCGTCTTCAAGCATTACACTCATGACTCGTCACGGAATTGGAATAGATCTGCAAAAACGAAGATACCGAGGTCCAAACAAAGAGAATGTTTACTTGAAAGAGCACTGTTTCCTGCATTCAGTTTTGAACATATGCTCGGCTATGGGACCGTATTATATAGAATATGAGTAGTAGCAAAATCTGTCTGGTTACTGCAGATAGGATTTTATTCTAAGTCACATAAAGCTATCTGTAACAAGTGATATACTTACGTTTGGTTAGACTTTACCAATTGTGGAGTATAATGTGAAAGCAGATTCCTCCCAACAATCACTCCAAGTATTCCGAATAATATTGATGGAATCGTTATAAAAGGTAATACACTCAAGGTTTTTAGATATACCATATGCACATTAGTAGGTCCAATTATTTCAGGATTTTCTAGAACCAAATTATAGGTGTATGTTATGAATGGGTACTGTAGCGTAAAAAAAGTTAATCCCAGAATAGCACCCACAACAATCTCTATTATTCTTCCATAAAGATTACTATATGAAGTGTTTACATATACCATTGTTAACAATATGTCAGCGGATACTATGGGAATAATATTGAGAACATACAATGGAATTGTTGGTTGCAAGAAAATATTTGGAAAGAATCCAGAAAGACTCGCAGCCATAAGACCGATCCCAGTAGCAGTTAGTATACCAAACTTGAATCTATGTCGTGTTACTAGTGACTTTGAGCCTACCTCCCCTAGTGTACTGATTGCGTTGAAATTACCAACTCTAAATGACAAATACAGTATAAGTGAAATAAAAAACGGGTAACCAATTGTCGCAATGATAGCGGCTACCAAAGGGTCTGGATTCCATTGGAAGCTATAGGTATTTGAGAAAGGTAATGTCACCATGCTAATGAAACCGCGCGCTGCGAATACTACTGGAAGTATAGTAATAATAATAAAAACTGGATATAGCGAGTAGTATTTCATTGATCGTTTAGCCGAACTCATAACTGGATGTGTCGATATAATTCCTAACAATGCTCCAATTGCACATAGTGCATCACCTATTCTGAATGTGGCATGAGACGGACTCAGCAGACCGTCCAACCCAAACACCGTATGCCAAGCGAAATCAAAAGGTCCTGCTAAAGTTGTGATGATAACACCATAGAAAACTAACTTTACAGATAACGGAATATCGTCGTTAAAGAACCATCTGTGAGGTGTAAAATATTCGAGTGTGTGCGTTTTTCCCCTCGGATCGACATCTTTCTTGTGTTTGGTTTGTTGTCTATAGGCATTCTTCAAAACCCAAATTGATCCGAATATCACAATAGCTACGCCTGTGTACACGCCTCCATGTGAAGGTGAGAAGAAAGTTTCTGGCTTGCTTAGCCAGTGATTTGCCATATCCAAGTTTGCAGAAGGTGTTCCAACAATTAGTCCAATACTTATAACAAGAAATCCTGCAACACTATTGCTTTTGATCCTATTATAAGTTTCCTTTATCAACTCAACGATATTTGGTAATGACATTTAAAATGATACATTTGGCATGACTCTTATATTGGTTATCTATATGATCCAATGATTTACATTCTTTTTTCAAAATTCTTGTTTCTTTATGCAAGTACTCCTATTTTTGTTCTTTATTTGAAATTATGTTTTTACTGTCACTAACTTTTCTTTCATGTAATAGATATGTAGAGAGGTAGATTATCCAACGGAAACTCTTCTCATAAGACAACAAACAATGAAAACTAAAGATGAATCATGCCTCTCAAAAATAACATTGTAGCAATGACATGAGAATTTCAACAAGGTTAGTTGTTATTTGTAAAATTATATATTCCAATAACTAAAAGAAATACACTTTGGAAAAAGTCCAATTCAGGAAAACTCTAGGCGATAATAACAATGATCCTAAAATCATTGTTTGCATACCTGCATATAACGAAGAAAAAAAAATTGCAAATATAGTTCGAAGAGCGCGAGATCATGCAGATGAAGTCATTGTTTGTGATGATGGATCTTCCGATAAAACAGCTGAATTGGCGAAACAAGAAGGGGCACTGGTAATCTTTCATCCGAAGAATTCTGGTTACGGTAAAACAGTGCGCAGCCTTTTTCAAACAGCACTCGAAAGGAAGGCTGATATTATAGTGACGATGGATGGAGATGGACAACACGACCCTGAACAGATCCCAGATATTATCAAGCCTTTACTAAATGGTGGATTCGACATCGTTATAGGTTCTCGATTTATAGATAATAAAAATCAGATAAAAGTTCCATCATACAGAAGTTTTGGAATCAAAACCATTACTAAACTCACCAAGCATGCTTCATATAAGAACATTACAGACGCACAAAGCGGTTTTAGAGGATATAGTAAGTACGCAATACAAGTCATGAACTTGATAGAAGATGGGATGCAAATATCTACCGAGATCCTATTCAGGGCTGGCTCTAAAAAACTCACAATAACAGAAGTCCCTATTAGAATTAGTTATGATGTTGAAAACACTTCCACTCATAATTTTTTATCTCATGGAATTGGCGTATTGTTTAGCGTAATTCAATTCATTTCCTTACGGCATCCATTGATATTTTATGGATTGCCTGGGATTGCTTTACTGACTGTATCCGGGTATTTTGCTTACAATGCGTTAGAATTGTTCTCTACTACAAGATTTATTTCAATAAATATGATATTGTTATCAATAAGTGCGACGATAACTGGGATCATTTTGCTTACTACTGGCAGTATCTTATTTACTATTGCAGCAATGTTGAGAAAGGGAACTGAATTAACTTTGACACTTAGAGTAATTCAATTCATTTCCTTACGGCATCCATTGATATTTTATGGATTGCCTGGGATTGCTTTACTGACTGTATCCGGGTATTTTGCTTACAATG
>DATIFZ010000024.1:0-3057 GCA_035454925.1 Nitrososphaeraceae archaeon | reverse complement strand
TACAAAGGAAATACTGTACGACCCGGAATCAACAGAGAAGAAAGTGGTGAACTAGCTGGTGAAGTAAAAAGAGGATTAAGCAGGAAAAATACTTTAGGAATACAAAAAGAAACTAAAAATAGATTAAAATGCTGCTTAATTAATGCTAGGAGTATATTGAATTTGAACACTTTATAACGGAAAATGAGATTGATATTGTTGGAGTAACCGAGACATGGCTGTCAAGCATGGTTTCGGATAGTGAATTAAATATCAAAAATTTTTCTCTATTTAGACAAGATAGGGAAAAAATCCGTCAAAATAAAGGTGGTGGCGTATTATTGTATACAAAAGAAAATCTTAATGCTTTGCCTGCTGAGGAACTGAATAGTAATGACTGTGAGAGTCTCTGGTTGAAAATTTACAGGAACAAATATGACTTTATAATTATTGGAGTGTGTTACAAAAGTCCAACTGCGGGATTGGAGGAGATTACAAAAATGTCAGACCAGATCCGAAAAGCTAGTAGCTATCAGTCTGTTATTATGGGAGATTTTAATTACCCAGGAATTAACTGGGAAACTGGTGAGACTTTAACAGCGACGGAAGGGCAGTTTTTTGAGCTCATAAATGATTGTTTTTTGATACAACATGTCACGGAACCGACTAGGGATAAAAATGTGTTAGACCTGGTATTTACAACGGAAAAGGGGATGTTTGAAAATCTCGAGATTAAGGATCCCATAGGTAAGAGTGATCATAATACATTGGTATGGGAACTAGTTACACAAACTGTTATTCCGCAGAATAATGTCATGAGTTTTAGCTACCATAGGGGTAATTACCAAGGAATGAGAGAAAGTATTAATAGCATCAATTGGAGTGAACTGTTTGATGAAAAGGACGTAAAAGAATGTTGGGGTATTTTTAGAGATAGACTATTAAGTGAAATTGAAAAGTTTGTACCAAAGTCAACAAGATCAAAACGTCAAAAAATAGATGGATTAACAGAAAAACAAAAAAACTTTTGCGTAAGAAATATCATTACTGGAAAAAATTTTCACTATCTGGAGAATATGTTGATTTTTTACAATACAAAAACATTAGGAATAGAGCAGTAAAAGCAGTCAGGGCAGCAAAGCGTAAATTTGAAAGGAAGCTGGCGAAAACGGCAAAGGCAAACCCGAAGTCGTTTTATGCTTATGTTAGATCTAGATGTAAAACTAAGGATAAAGTGGGACCAATTAAAGATGCTAAGGGAAACGTAGTTAATGAGGACAAACTTGCAGCTGAAATACTCAATGCATATTTTGCTTCTGTGTTTACAGAAGAGGACAGCTCGTCATTGCAAGAGCTGGAAGCTAGAGTTAAGAGTAATTTAAGTGTACATCAACAAAGTGAATTAGTTGAAATTACTAGTAAGAAAGTGCTGGATAAACTAAATAGGTTACAGATAAATAAATCCTCAGGTGGAGAGGGTTTACCGTCTAGGGTACTAAGAGAATTATCAAACGAAATTTGTGTACCACTTGCCAACCTCATGCAGAGGAGTTTGATTGAAGGGTTTGTTCCGGATGATTGGAAAATTGCTGACGTTACACCAATTTTTAAAAAAGGAAAAAAATCTGATCCGGCAAACTATAGACCTGTTAGCTTGACTTCACAAATAGGAAAAGTAATGGAATCGATATTGAAGGATGACATGTTAGACCACATTAGGAAGTACAACTTGATTACTGACACTCAGCATGGTTTTGTTTCTAGGAGGTCGTGTTTAACTAACTTACTGGTCTTTCTTGAGGAAGTTACAAAGTATATTGATAATGGTCATCCAGTGGATGCAATCTATCTCGATTTCCAAAAGGCATTTGATAAAGTGCCTCACAAAAGGCTACTATTAAAAGTTAGGGATATGGGTTTTTCTGTCAATGTATGTAACTGGATCGAGAACTGGCTTGTTGAAAGAAAACAGAGAGTAAGGTTAAATGGGTGGTACTCAAATTGGGAAAATGTAAAAAGCGGAGTTCCGCAGGGATCAATCCTGGGGCCATTGCTGTTTGTCATTTTTATAAATGATCTTGAGAAAGGAGTATTGAGTAGATTGCTAAAATTTGCTGATGATACTAAACTGCTAGGGATTGTGGGTACACCTGAGGAGGTGGAAGTACTTAGAAATGATCTGAAATTATTGGTTAACTGGTCTAAGGATTGGCAAATGCTTTTTAATGTGGCAAAGTGTAAGGTTATACATTTTGGTAGTAGAAATGCTGAAGCTGATTATAGTATGGAAGGGAGTAACTTGGAATCTATAACTGAGGAGAGGGACCTGGGTATATTGATTCATAATTCTTTAAAAGTTGAAAAACAGTGTATGAAGGCTGCAAATGCAGCAAATCAAATGCTAGGGATGATAAAGCGGTCTTTTACTTTTCACGAGAAGGATGTAATTCTTAGCTTGTACAAAACCCTTGTCAGACCTAAACTCGAATATTGTATTCAAGCATGGCGCCCTCATTTTAAGAAAGACATTAATTTGTTGGAAAATGTTCAGAGAAGAGCCACTCGATTAGTTCATAGTATTAGGGACCTTCCATATGAAAGAAGACTAGAAATTCTAGGTTTAACCACACTGGAAACTAGACGACTTAGGGGTGATTTAATAGAAGTATTTAAGATTTTTAAAGGTTATGATGATTTAGATCCTAGTTTCTTCTTTGTCAAGGCTAACACTGTTTGTCGAGGACATAGTCTAAAATTACACAAGTTTCGTTCTAACTTAGACATTAGAAAATTCAGCTTCAGTCAACGTATTGTTAACGAGTGGAATTTACTGACTGATCATATTGTGTTGTCGCCATCCTTAAATGTATTCAAGGCCAAACTTGATGTTCACTTAAGGGAAAACAGGGGATATACATAAGCTGCGGCTTTTCTTCCCTATTTTTTTGGCCACTCAGAGTTCTTTCTTATTTTGAGTTGGCATTTAAGTTAAGTTAAGTTAAATAATTTATTGCCTGCAAGAAGTTGTCAGAATGTCAGTTATGCTATGAGTGATAACTATCCTTACAGCATGCCAAG
>DATIFZ010000023.1:0-4561 GCA_035454925.1 Nitrososphaeraceae archaeon | reverse complement strand
CGATGCGGCACTGTGCCACTATAAGACCGTATAGGCGAAGTCAATGCAAAAAATATGGTAATCAATATTGTGAAGTATTCAAATTAACATTTTCAGGCAAGAACGTACTAACATAGTACAGCAGCCACTAAATCTGTGATGTTTACCATACTTCAATCGCCCGCACAAAAATAATTTGATCATACATTCTATTGGCCATTACTATCATACCCGCACCCCCGCCTTTTACCCATCATACCCGCAGTACCAGCTTCCGGTCAAGATGGACGTTTAGTTTTTTAACCGTGCTTGTTTTAATTAAGTTTTGTCAATTACTCTGACTAGAAAAGGGTATATTAGTCTTTGAATGGTGGTATTTGTATTAGATATCGTTGTTTAGCATTAGGCGTAGGTTTAGGTGTCATAGCTTTTGGGCTCCCTGGGCTAGAGCCCTTGCAAAGGTACCGGCGGGCCTCGTTTGCCATAAAGTGCCGGGAGACAGGGCAGCCCAAGAAGAGGTGATATCCTTAATCTCACTTTGCTATTTTCCTAATACAGTTAGCGGTATTAGGCTACACTAGTAGTTTCTAACACTAATACTACACTTAGCAATAGGTTTTGTTCTGTAACATAACCACAAATGGGAAAAGATACCGGTAAGGCAAAATGTGGATCATGCCAAAAAACGGTCAGTGACATTGAAGGAGTTCAATGCGAGGTTTGCGATAGATGGTTTCACTGCAAGTGTCAAAGCGTGAGTGACAGTACCTATAAGGCGATGTCGGAATGTAAAGGAATTCATTGGTTCTGCACAATGTGCAATGAAGGAGCTGAGAAACTGCTGCCTCTGCTGACAAGAATACAAGACAAAATCACATTGATGGAATCGTGTATTGATGGGTGCAAGAAAATGAGCGAACAAAACCAGGAGGAAATAAGAAAGCTGAATGTACTGCTCGAGGAAAAGGTATTAGAAATGCAGAAGGATATGGAGTCCAAAATTGAAGAAAGTAATAAGAACTCAAAAGTGGACATGACACAAGTCGAACCAACCTGGGCGGAAAGGGTCAGTCGAGAAGTAGACTCGAGATTTGACCAGGTGAAAGAAGAAGTGAGAAAGGTTACAACAACTGTGGAGGAAACGAGAGTGAAAGCCGAAGAACTGAAAGATCGAGAAGCTCGAGTAAACAATATCGTAATTTACAACCTGGAAGAATTAAGAACGGAAAATAAAGAGGAATGGTTCAAAAATGAAAAATCACAGTATTTAAAATTGTTTAACACGATAATTGGAGCCGATGTGGTTGAAGCGGATGTGGCAAAAACAATGCGACTTGGTCCTAAAGACAAAAGTACAAAAGACCGCTGTTAGTACAGTTTAAGCAAAGATCAACAAAAAATGCAATCATGGAACGTCTGTCAAAATTGAGTAAAGCTCCGACACCCTTCAACAAGGTGGGGGTTTCTCATGACTTGACTAGAGCAGAACGAGAGGAATGTAAAAAACTGGTTCAGTTGGCTAGACAACAGGAGGATGAGGACAAGTCGGGGGAATGGATTTACAGAGTTCGAGGACTCCCGGGCCAGCTTGCAGTGACCAAAATGAAAGCCAAGAGGTCAAAAGAGGAGTAGATCGCGACATAAAAAGTATTAGCATTTGGTACACCAACGCTGACAGCTTGTGTAATAAACTTGATGAACTGAATATCAGGTTAAATGCTAGTAATCAAACAACGACGGTAGATATAATAGGTATTACCGAATTTAAAACAAAAAATTGTTTCACCTATGGAATAAATGTCAATGAATATAATATCGATGGCTACGATATGTTTTATTCTGACTATGAATCAAATGGGACAAGAGGTGTTATTATCTATGCAAAAAAGTACTTGCGTGCACAGGCACTCTGCATGAAGACCACTTTTACCGAATCTGTGTGGATTAGTATTGCCACGGATACACATGATAGGTTAGTGATTGGGTGTGTCTATCGTAGCCCAAATAGCCCAAATGATAATAATGATAAATTGGAGCTCTTAATTAAAGAAGCTATTGCATTAAAAGCTACTAAACTGGTTATAATGGGTGACTTCAACCTTCCGGGAATTGACTGGAAATCAGGGTTAGCAAACGGCTACAACCTGGTTGATAAAAAATTTTTAACAGTTTTGGGAGATAATTTTCTGTGTCAACTTGTTGACCAACCAACAAGGTTTAGAGACGGTCAGAAACCTAGTTTATTAGATTTAGTCATAACAAACGATGAAAGTGTAGTCAACGAAATTAGGTATAGAGAACCACTCGGAAAAAGTGATCACTTAGTCTTGGAATTTGAAATTAGTGTATCAGTACCAATTGAATCTGTTACGGTTAAAAAACTGATATTAGATAAAGGGGATTATGAGGCTATGCGTTCAGACTTACGAAACAGAGATCTCTGCGAAGAATTAAAGCAAACTGACACTAATATAGATGCTCAATGGAACTTTTTTACAAAGTTATATCAAGACCTTGTTGTTAAGTATATACCCGAGAGAAAGATTAAGATTGGAGGTAAAAGCAAGAAGCAAGCTAACCATGACTTTAAATTCGATGGCAAGATCAACAGATTAATTAAGCGTAAACGTAGACTGTGGAAAAGGTATATGGAAACCAAAAGTGTCAACTCTTTCGAAAAATATCGAAAGTCTAGAAATAAGTTAAAAAGCAATATTAAAGCTGCAAAACGAAAAGTCATAAAAAAAATTGCAAAACAGGCCAAAAGCAATCCGAAACAATTTTGGGCCTATGTAAATAAAAAGACAAATAATCGTGATAGTATTCCGAATTTGGAAACAGGTAATGACAGTCTTGGTAAACCTGTACTTACAGAAACCTCAGTAGATAAAGCAAATACATTAGCTAAATACTTCTCTAGTGTTTTTACACAGGAAAAAGATCTTAGCGATATTGTAAATGAATGTATAGATTTAAGCAACATTAAGCAAATGCCTGAAGTCGAGTTTAAATCTGAGGAAATACTTAAAAAGTTACTCGACCTCAAAATTAGTAAATCTCCTGGACCAGATTTAATTCATCCTAGAGTATTAAAGGAGGTTGCTAACGAAATCAGCCCACTGCTGTGTGACATTTTTAATAATTCGATCAAACATGCTGTTTTACCATCAGATTGGAAATTAGCAGATGTTACTCCGATCTTTAAAAAGGGTGATAAAAAATGTCCAGAGAATTACAGACCTATTAGCCTAACATCGGTAGTGTGTAAGGTCCTAGAGAGCCTTATAAGGGACAAGATTGAAGCACATCTTAGAAGTTGTAACATGTTGAGTAATAAGCAATATGGATTCCTTAAAGGAAGATCAACCATACTGCAACTCTTAAAAGTCTTTGATAATATTAGTGAAATTATAGACTCTGGTGTGCCAGTCGACATTATATATACGGATTTTAAAAAAGCTTTTGACTCGGTCCCTCACAATAGATTGCTTGTTAAATTAAAAAGTTTTGGTTTACCTGAAGGACTATTAGAGTGGATTAATCAATTTTTAATGGGAAGACAACAAAGAGTTAAAATTGAAGGGGTTGCCTCTACATGGTGCAATGTTGGCAGTGGGGTCCCGCAAGGTAGTGTGCTGGGACCGTTATTGTTTGTCTTATTCATAAATGACATTGTTGATGGCATCTCGTGCAATGTTTTTTTATATGCTGACGACATGAAAATTTTTACTGGCATTATCAGCGAAGAAAATAGTAGACAATTACAAAACGACATTAACACCATTGTGAAATGGACAACTAAATGGCAGTTAGAACTAAATGCAGCTAAGTGTAAGTCTCTGACCATCTATGGAAAACATAACCAAAATAACCAGCGTGTATATTATATAATAGACGACAATGGTACTATACCATTAGTTAGTAGTAATGGTGAGAAGGATCTAGGAATTCTGGTGGATCAAAACTTGAGCTTTGAACTGCACATTCTTGATAAAATTAAAAAAGCAAATCGTATTTTGGGACTACTTAAAAGGAACTTCAAGCATATGGGCAGCAATGCTTTTATTATGCTATATAAGGCATTGGTCAGAAGCCACTTAGAGTATGGTCAAAATATTTGGAGTCCGTATAAACAAAAGCATATTGACATGCTAGAGAAAGTTCAAAAAAGAGCAACCAAAATCATCCCTGGTTTTGGGGATCTCTCATATAGTCAAAGGTTGGCTAAACTAAGACTCCCCACTTTGGTATATAGGCGACTTAGAGGTGATATGATTGAGACTTATAAAATTACACACGAATTATATGATAAGGAATGCTGCCCAGTACTGTTGCAAGAAACAAATAATAAAACTAGAGGACATAGCCTTAAGCTTTATGCTCGTTTCGCACGTAAAAATGTTAGGCATAACTTCTTTACTATCAGAGTTGTGGAAGTTTGGAACTCACTGCCGTGTAACGTTGTTGAGGCTCCCTCAGTAAATGCTTTTAAAAATAGACTTGATAAGTTTTGGAGTAAACAAGAAATTGTGACTGACTATAAAGCAAAGTTAGATCTCAGCAAGAATTAAATAACGAGGCT
>DATIFZ010000022.1:0-24085 GCA_035454925.1 Nitrososphaeraceae archaeon | reverse complement strand
CTTAACAATGAATCTAATCCATCCTCAAGCCAACTTCTAATATCAAAGAATAAAGTTGTGTCTTTCATCAATAGTAACAGTAGTTACGGGGGGAATTCCATGATTAAAGATAAAGTTACAACAATCAATGGAGTCTGCAATTCCATTAAGGTAGGTGGAAATGATAACGATACTTTGTACTCCTCCGGTAATTGTAATGATGAACTAACGGGGGGTCTGGGCGCCGACAAATTTACATGTGGTGAAGGAAACGACACGATTAAAGATTATAATTCAAAAGAAGGCGACGTTATTTTAGATCTACAGAATTGTGAAAAAATTGAATAATATTATCTATCTAAGAGTGACTAATTTCGTTCTCTGAAGAAGTCAAGTACTTGAAAAATTTTGCATATTAACAGTGGAAATGTGAATCGTTTTCTTGCTGGTTTGTCTTGTAAATAATATTGCATAGTTACTAATTTTAATGGTCTCTTTATTGAAAAACACTTTAGATTTTGCTTCCGTGATTCGTTGCCAGGATAAAACTCGTAATTTTATTGTGCAAAAATAATCTGAATGAAGTCAGTTTGGTTAGCCAAGTATGAACTAATTTAAAAAAATCTCATATCAGAAAAAATATTCGTTATGTCGTACAAATCGATTTCCGTTTCTGTGAATGGATATCCACTTGCCAGTCATTCATCACGCTTTTCTACTACCGCTGAATGAGGCGCCAACAATCTGTTTTCTTGCTATGCCTACAACTTTAAATATAATTTTCTTCACGTCTTCGGCGGAATTACCTAGTATCCTAACTATTATTCCCTGTCTATCTGGAAGAATTGATGTGCCACAAGATATCTTGCCCCCACCCTCGACATTTTTTATCTGTTTACTGATCTCATATTGGAGATCTTTTAGATACGCTTCTTTGGTAACGATGTAGATCGTGCCAACTACTTTGAAATTACCTAATATCCCTTCGGACTTCGGGTTTTCATTCTTTGGCTCTAACTTGACCGAGTCTATAAATCTGGTCTTACCCAAATGATTCTTTACTACTGTCTTTACGTAACAAATATCATATTCAAATGCTTCTCCACTTGCTACTCTACCGGGAACTATGACTTCAGAATATATCATTGTGGCATTATCGTGTACCTTCAGTTCTACTTCCTGGTAGAATCTGGAATTACGAAAGGGAATTATTTGATCTGGAATGTATTCAAAAAAACTTCCCTCCCCAATAGTGATATGGACTATCTGACTTGCATAATTTTTTTCCATCTTGTAAATTCTAGTCGCCCCCTGTGTGGTAACATGAGCTAAAGTATTATTACCTGATGTAATATCAATCCGATATCGGTCTCCTTGCAGTATCCCACCAGAAGGCGATACGATATACACATAAGCCATGGTAGACAGACTTTCTTCTAGGTACATCGCACGTTGTGTGAAGAGAGGCACTCGACTATATTGTTCTCTTATAACAGTCTTTCCTGTTTCAGGATCCCTTTCAAGCTTTAGGCTCAAAATACCAACCTTTCCTGACTTGCCAACTTCAGATTGGGATTTTGTGAGATACACTTCAAACTCTGGTGGAATATTTCTGGGCAAATAAAAATCGATGGACAAGACAAGTCATCATCTTCCTAAACTAAATTTCCAAACATGTCAAAATAGTTCCATTATTTTTTGTATTCATCACTGTTTAACCAAGTTATTAATCGCAATCAATTTAGTTATTTACTAGTTTTTGGTAAAGCGTCAAATAGAACATCTTTAATAATAAAAGATACAACTGCGTCCACACCTTGACCTGTTCTAGAATTGACAAAGACGGTAGGCTTGCTTTTTCGAACAATCTTTGCATCACGTTCCATTATCTTTAGATCTGCACCTACATATGGAGCTATGTCTATTTTGTTTATTACCAAAAGATCACAATTCTCAATTCCCAGCCCCCTTTTTCTTGGGTATTTGTCCCCGCCTGTTACATCAATTATGTAAATAAAATAGTCTGCAAGAGCTGGACTAAATGTTGTTGTTATATTGTCTCCGCCGCTTTCAATCAATATCAAATCAAGAAAATCATATCTTGATTCCAATTCTTCAACCACAGAAAGATTTATCGATGGATCTTCTCTGACCGCGGTGTGAGGGCATCCGCCAGTAGCAACCCCTATTACTAAGTCTTCGGATAAAAGACCTCTTTTTGTTGCAAGATTTTGCCTCATCCTTTCTGCATCCTCTTTTGAAATAACGTCATTAGAAATTATGCTTACTTTGTATCCATTTGCGGAAAGTATTGGAACAATCTGTTCAATAAGCATTGTTTTGCCTGAACCCACAGGACCCCCTATTCCAACTCTAGGAATTCGCAATGGAGCCATAACCAATTTAGTCTATTTTCATGTAATAAACATTTTTGAACTCAAGGCTTCGTGTTTCATTTGCAAAATATCAAGACCAGGAGCAAATTGCCACATACTTGAAATCGGTCTATCTATATTATTCAGGACGGATTTCAAAATGACCGGCCGTAACTCATGAATTATTTTTTGTCCGTCATAATGCTGAAGTATACCCAATCTCAAAGCAGCGCCGATAACACTTACCGTGAATCCATAAAGTAGTATCAATCCAGCCTTGTTCTTAGAAATGCCAAGAGACCAGCTAATTACTCCAAAGGATACAGGGTATATCCCTGTTGCGTTACCACTGCTGATAGCATTTTGATAATCCTTCAGCATTTTTTTGTTTTTGACGAAAGAGTTGATACATTTTAATAATTGATTACCGGATCTGGTAGACGCATTTCTTGTCTCCTCTATTAACCTCATAGAGTATAAAGACTTATCTGCATTAAGCAGAGCCGTAAGATCTTTTTTCATGCATGATTCATAAGCGTTACCCAAAGCAGTACAGTCAGATGGTCCTGTCACCTGTTTTAAGTAAGTAGAAATATAATGAAAGATATCTTTGCTCTTTAACCTCTTTACTTGCGATAGCGCCTCCAGCCCATTAGAAGTTGCATACAGTCCTGTTGGAAAAAATGAATCGGACATTTGCAATAAACTTACATCTTCATTACCGAGCTCAATGTTCATGTACATCATAACCGGTTTCAGGTTCAAAAATTATGTTCTCACTTTTAATAACTATATTATTTATCAAATTAGTGAGAAGTTTTTGAACTGTCTCGATTTCAGATTCTGACTGGATGGGAAAATATATTTTACCCTCTGTAATTTTTATTGGTCTGTGCATGTTACCAATAATATGACCAATCTTGATTGCTGTTTCGAATAATTGGTTTTGCGGCATGATACTCTTTAAAGATATCATAGCTACATTTTCTGGTATCCTATCTGCAATGACCATTTTCTCTTCTGTTAACATGAGAACGTCACCATTATTAATATGGGATCCCGGAGTCAAGGTAAGAGCTAGATCTGTCCCCTTATCAGATATCTTTCTGATTCTAGCCCTGTCAGACTCTAATCGAGTGATTTCAATTTTCTCAACAAGTCCAGTTTTCAACATTTTCTGGTATTTGTTTTTTAGGTCTGAATCGAAATGGATGTTGCCAATTATCTTATTAATATGGATCATATATATTCTAGGTCACTCTAGTCATAGGATTCCTCGCTAATAGTTATGTTTTTTCCTTTCCTTTGACATTTTGCCTTTTTCATTTCAAAATCATTTGGATGTATTCAAACTGAACTTCTTGATCTTGTGGCTTTTGCGGATTTTAAGTCGAATCAAAATTAATCATTAATTATACAAAACACGTGATCCCTTAGAAGTTTCAGGGATTTGTAATTTTTGGATCCCAGATATCTGGTTGAAGCATACATAATATGTACAAAATAACTGACGCGCGTTACCTAAAAGAACCTAAAACAAAACTAATACCGTAATAAAAAAGAGGAACTGTTAACAATATGATTATGTATCGGTGATATTCTGATTGTATAATGTTGAAACCTCTAGAGGCTAGGTATGAAGACAATCCTAACCAGGCATAATCCATCCATATATGCACAAAAAATAGAAAAGCTATTCCGGCTAGAAGTCCTATTAGTGAAATTGAATCGGATATTAGTTTAACGCCTACAGTGATCCACCAAACTATGAAGAAGGGATTAAGACTCGTGAACATTATTCCAGCGAGATATGGATTTTCAATCCGAGATGAGTTAACAGCAGAATGAGGGATATCCCTTGTTCGTATTGTCGTTACCACATAAAGTATTCCAAAAACAATCAAAAAAGCTCCAGCAATAAAACTAATTATTTTCATCATACTAAAAATCATATTAACAGGAGAGAATACTACAAATGGTAAAGAGAGTAAAACAATGACTGGAAGTTCTATGATTGTATGACCTATTGCTATTTTAATTCCAGACCAAGATCCCCCATATTTGCTTAAGGCTAAATTCGCAAATAGAAGCGGACCTGGAGAAAAAACGCCAGATACAGAAACAAGTATAATCTGTAAACCCATCTCAACCAATGTCATTATAGAACCAAGTCCACTTACCACTCAATTGGTTTTTTGTGCCTGAAAAAGCTGCCAGTAGGACCCTCTTCATCCATCAGCGCAACGTGAACTATGTCTTTGGCCGCCTTCTCAACGCTAACGGGAGCCATTCTGCCCCCCATATCCGTGTTAACCCATCCGGGACACACGGCGTTTACCTTTATACTCACATTTCTTAATTCATCGGCCATGATCAAAGTTAGGGCATTAAGGGCTGCCTTTGATATTCTATATGCAGCATGATACCCAGCCATTTCACTCATTGCTCCATAACCTGAAGAGATGTTTACTATTCGGCCATATCCATTCTTACTCATAATTGGAACAAGGATCCTGCATATGTTGAACGCCCCATAAAAATTGACATCTAATGTTTCTCTTACAATCTTTTCATCCACTTCAAACACGCTTGTTCCTTCATCTAGGTAAATGCCAGCATTATTAATCAGGATATCGACCCTTCCGTACATCTGTAAGATCCAATCCCGAAGAGTTTCAATTTCTTTACTATCAGTTACGTCAAGTTTGTGATAAACAATATTTTTTTTATCAGCACCCAGTTTAGCTACTGCCTTTTTACCATGTTCTTCATCCCTACTTGTGAGAACTACACAGCAACCAACTTTGGATAGTTCTTTACATATTTCAAATCCAATCCCACGATTTCCTCCAGTTACAACTGCTACAGGGCTATCTTGTTTCATGCTGTGCTGCTTTCATACTGATTGCGTCATTCTTATCAATTTTGCCGCGGATACGAGGCCAATTGAAGTTTCGAATTATTTTAGTGATGATAATTCAATTTAAAATCCATTTTGTAAACAGATTTGTTTTGAATATATCTTACCTCATGCATGACTCATCTACAAATTAAAATATGAGATAGTTCACTGCTCTAATACAGAAAAACGAAGCTCAAATATGTTGATGGATTCGTGTTCGCTGTTCCTAAAGATAAGATTAATGCCTATTCACGCGTAGCTAGAATGTGTGGCAAGATTTGGCTTGAGCATGGCACTCTGAAATACAGCGAATGCGTAATAGATGATTTGAAGGTAACGATGGGAATTCCATTCCCTAAAATGATCAAAATTAAATCGAGACAGTTTTCTTGTCGTGGATAACATATACATCGCGAGCTTACAGAAACAGAGTTAACTCCAAAGTAATGAAGGACAGCTGTATGAAGAATATGGATCCAAAATCAATACCTTTTGATCCTAATCGAATGGGATATAGTGGCTTCTAAATCCTAATATCTGAAAAATAATACTATCGGCGTATTTCCTTTGGATCCGCAAAATCCAGAAACAAGGGTCCTGGACTAAAGAAATCAAATATTTTAGTAAATTATAATAGCTCTACACTAGAATTTCAATTAGTAAAGACTCGAGATTTCAGATCCTATGTAAGCAGTCACAGTTCCTAAACTTATGACTGGATTTATTATCGATTTGCTATTGATAAAAGTCTAGTGCGTCTAACTTTCTTGTGTCTTTGATTCCAATGTCTTGAAAAATACGAAATTAGAGACTCAAAATTATCAGATGATTTATTTTCTTTAGCTGCTCTACTGAATTTCTGTCCAAAACTTATGCATGTCCAACATCCAATAAGAGGAATCAAAGGAGCAATATAATATCCTGTTTGTTTTCCTGAAAATCCCCATGCCTCGCCTACTACACAGTACTTAGAATCCTTGATCAAAATCAACCGATCTATTTCGTCTAGGCCATTTTTCAATTTTTGAGACCAAGTAGGGCAAATTTCATCAAATGACAGATCTGATTCTAAAGTCTGGGATTCAGTATGAGTTCCTTTGAGAAACTCTAACTTTTTCATGTTAATATATGCACAAACTAATCTATAACCTTAGTCATGACTTTGTCAATTTGAGCATTCTTGCTTTGAATATGGACCGTAATATGATATTTTCAGTGTAAATAGCAGGTGAGATGAACTAAAGCCGTAGATAATTATAGATTTCACAAATATATCAGACAAAAATTCTATAGCCGTAGACTTGTGAATGTACAAAACAAGTAGCGGATGGTCGATACTTTTGGTTGTGTTTATTGAAATTTGATTAAACTGGCAAAATCTTGTAATCATATTTACGTATAACAGAAGTTGTAAACTAAAAAAGGCCAGAGTACAATTTCCAATTCTCTTAAAGCATTTAGATTTTACTTAACTCATCCTCATCACTGTAGGCTCTTTCGGCATGTTCTTCAATATCTAATCCCGCTGATTCTACCTTTGGAGAAACCCGGACACCAATCAATATATCTATCAGCTTCATTATTGCATATGTACCACCAAATCCAAGAGCCCCTGCAACACCTACTCCCGTTGCCTGTATCAACAATTGGTGTGCATTACCATAGAGAAGGCCGTTTACACCAGTCGGATTTATTGCAGTAGAAGCAAAAATTCCTATAGATAAGGCTCCGATTATTCCTGCAATGCCATGGACTGAACTAACATCGAGTGCGTCATCAATTTTGAGCCTGTCTTTGAGAAAGAGTACGCCAAGATAAGATGCTATACCAATTGCAATGCCAATTGCAAATGCATGTTCAACACTGACGTAGCCAGAAGCCGGAGTTATCCCTGCGAGTCCTGCAATAGCTCCATTAATTGCAGCTATTACGCTTGGTTTTCCCGTTCTCATCCATGAAAGTCCTACCCATATTAGTGCAGACACCGCCGAAGCCATGTGAGTGTTAATAACAGTGTTGCCTGCAACTCCTCCCGATGCTAGAGCACTTCCTGCATTGAAACCAAACCAGCCAAGCCAAAGGAGAGATGAACCAAGAACCGCAAGCGGAATGCTATGAGGAACCATAATAGAAGGACCAAAGTCCTTTCTTCTGCCTAAAACAAGAGCTGCAGCAAGTGCACCCATTCCGGCGCTTGTGTGGATAACAATGCCTCCTGCAAAATCTTTTACTCCAAGAATATTAAGCCATCCTCCGACGCCCCAAACCCAGTGCACCAGCGGATAGTAAACAAGTAAGCTCCAGGCTGCTATAAACAAGACAAAGGCACTGAATTTCATTCTTTCCGCAATAGCTCCGGTTAAAAGTAAGGGTGTAATTACAGCAAACATCATTTCAAATTTTACGAACAAGACTCCCGGAATACTTGGAGCGTATTGTTTTAGCGCATCATCCCATGGAATGCCTTTTAGAAAGGTCCAATCTAGATTTCCAGCCAGGCCTGATGTATCAGGACCAAAAGATAAACTAAATCCAAAGATGAACCACATGACACTTAGAAGTGCCATCCCAAAGAATATCTGCATGAAAATTGAGACCGTGTTTTTCTTTCGGAGTAGTCCGGCTTCAAATAGTCCTAATGAAGGAATCATAAGCAAAACAAGACTAGATGCAATTAACATCCAAGCCGTATCTCCAGTGTCTATAGCCAAATCGTATTCATACAATCAAATTTGTATAAAAAAGTTGCTCTATGACAGAGATAATTATTTTAATAGCAATTTGTTAAGGAAGGTGATTGATAAGAATAGAAGTCATTATGGCAGAAAATGATATTGCAAAGGTGAGTGATGGCCTGAAGAAAATAGGAGTTGGCGGTTTAACTGTCTTTAAGGTAAAAGGACGAGGAAAAACGGTTCCAGCAGGTATTCATGCCTCAAAGGGAACTCAAATATTTACTCCTGAATTTGGCGATAAATATGTAGTTGTGGCCGTATTACCAGACGAAATAATGGATGAAGCAATTAAAATCATTAGAGAAAATTCCAAAATAGGAAAGATCTTTATTGTCCCAGTAACTCGAGCAATAGATCTTGCTACAGGAGCTGAAGATGAAAAGGCAATTTGATTTCGTAGTCAACTATTAAAGGTATTATTGATTTGATTATGTATCGTTTCTACATTCTGCTGATTCTACACCCTCTGATGTATCAATAATTTGTCTCAACTTATTTTTCATGAGTTTGTCCAGTTCAAGTGAAACATTCCTCTCCTCAGAAGGAGATATATACTTGTTTGGTTGAATGCCTATGCTTCCTACTAGTGATTTTGAGGATGGAAAGACATCAAACAGACTTAAGTGTTCAATAATTTTTAGCAAATCTGTCTTGGTAATATCTGCAGTAACAACACTTCCGTTAATTTTGGGAAAATACATTACTTTTTGATTTGAAGTTACCGTTAGATTATATATATTTATGAAATTGTTAACTTCAGAATTTTTTCCATTAAAAGTTATTGGTATTCTTGCATTTGGTGGTTCCACTTTACTTATCTGAAGTACCATTTTTTTTATCTTCATTTCTGCATCTAAGGTCGTAATTTTCTTGTGAGCCGCATCCACAAATTCATAGCATTTGCCGTCAATTTTCATATTTTCATGTTTTTCAGGATAGTAGGAATACACAATGAAAAAACCAATTACTCCGCCGATAGCCAAAATTGCTATGATTGGTAATGCAAGAGTGGTATAATTTATCATGTCAGGTTATTCCCGTTATATCAATTGGTCTATCTACTGAAAATTCAGAATCCAATTTGATTTTTGTCATGGCTAGTTGTAATTGACGTAGTATTGAAAGCGTCTTTCCACTTCCTTGTTGTTTCCTCTTCTTATCAGCGAAATTTGAGTATGAAGTAGTTTCTTAGCATGCTCTAGGCATGATGCAGATTGTTCGCTAGGTGGTAATTGGCCTGACAAAATTGCTTCAAACTGTTTCATAAATTCTACGACCTTTTCTCTATACTGCTCCGTTGAAGGGTTTTTGTTGTTTGATACTTTGAAGCAAGTTGTAGTACATGGAGCCGCATAGTTTTTTGCCAATTCCTCTATTACGCGTTCTATTTCAAAAAAGTCTATTTTCATATCTTTGTATAGGAAAAATAATGTTATATGCACTGCGGAAAAAAATTGTTCCCTGGATTTCCGATTAGGCAATTATGGAGACAAACATTATAGTGGTAGTGTATTCATTTTTCAAAAGTATTTCCTAATTGGCAATACATAAAAACAATAACAATGTTCCTTAGGCAATGGTAGACGAAATTGACAGATTTTTGCTATCGCAGTTGGGTAAAAATTCACGTACATCTTCATATGAAATGTCGAGACATTTGCAAGCATTGGGATATAAAATTACAGATAGAACCGTACGACATAGACTAAAGAGATTAGAGAAATCGAACATTATTCTAGCTTATTCTCTTCTGCTAAATCCAACTTTACTGTCTGAAAAGATAAATCGTACAATTCTCATAAAATTTAGATTTCGCGCTAATACCTCTGTTATGATCTCGCGTCTGGAGAAATACTGTGGCGAATCGTACTTTTGCATTTATTGCGCAAGAATGACAGGAGATTACGATTGGATTTGCCATTTCGTTTTTGATTCTGTAGAACAATATGAATTTGAAAGTTCCAATTTCCTAAATAGGTTTGTTGATCTAATTGACGATTTTCGGTCTTATGAATCGAGTATGGTTAAGGTTACACCATATACACTTTATGATGATCATGAAATAAGAGACCAAAAATGGCGAGCTTATAAGATCCTAAACTCGTTGAAGAAATACCAAAATTTAAATGAAAAACTCCAGTTTATTGCTGAAAGTTTAGTAAAACATTTTGGCGCAAAGTTCGCTCGTATATGGTTACTGGATAAGGAATGCAAATATCTCGTACTAAAATTTAGCGCCGGAAAGTACAAGAATATAAACGGAGAATTCTCAAGGGTTCCTGCTGACTCTAATAAAATTGGAAATATCGTAATTACTCATAAACCATCTATAACAAACGATGTTGTTAATGACAAAAGAATAAGATATCCTGAATGGGCAAAAAGAGAAAAACTCCAATCGTTTGCTGGTTATCCCCTTACTATCAAAGGTAACGTGATTGGTGTTTTGGCTATGTTCAGCACTCGAAGAATGCAGGCGGCTGATTTTGAAATCCTAGGTATATTTTCAGATCAGATTTCAAAAGAGCTTGAGGGGCTGTTCAGTGCGGTCGATTTCCTGATTCCTGGTGGAGATGAATAGTAATATAATATGATATCCCATAATTAAACAATATTGTTGTGAGTAGCGTTTTATTTTGTTTGTACTAGTAATCTATTGTTGGGAAAGTTTAGGCTAAAAGTGCTTTACTTCTAGGTGGTGGAAGGCGTATCAGGTATAATACTTCTCCCTGCAGCTCCCACCGCAATCATTTGAATTCCTGTTATCAACAACCCAATTGCTATAATTAGTCCAACAAAGACTGCTCCAAACAGAGGAGATGCCAATACAACAGTACCTATGACTATTGACAAAATTCCTACACCAATAAGGAAGAATTTTGCCCACCCAGAATGCTTTCCAACTACACCTTCAATTATTCTTGCACAACCATTGAACAGAAGCGCAAGGCCAACAAGGATGGTTACGACAAATGCAGTCCAATCTGGAAAAGAAATAGCAAACCCCGCGAAAATGAGGACAAGTATGCCAAGTCCTATAGTTACCCATTTTCCTTTGATAGGAAGGAAAATTCCAGTAATGATCTTCTCAATTCCCACGATAAACAAAATTATCCCGAGTACAATTACTGCAGCACGAAATGCGTCGGCTGGAAATTGTAACGCATAGATAGATAAGATAACCGTAATAATACCAAGGCCAATCTGTATTCCTCGAAGCCAGCCTGGAGACTTCTCAACTGATGTTTTCATTCATAAGTAACATACGATGCGAGCTATTTAAAGTATTGGTAAATTATGAATAAAAATCTTGAATTTCTTAATTTCATAATTCAACTATTATTTTTTATGGAAAGATCTCTATCTCTAGTATCTAGTATCATTTTAAATCTCTTATCGTTTTTAAGAATTATGTTTGGATTAAATTGGGCTTTATTTGTCTGCATGAAAACCATTTAAGGTCGACATCCCCACGATACCACTTGTATACCATTCGAGGTGCACCCCAAGCTCCAACCTCGTAATCCTGACCTTCACCTATGGCCTTTGGTCCCCACTTGTAGGATCTTGTATCAATAACTTCATTGATTTTGACCCATGTTTTACCATCAACATTAAAATTCATCCATTGCTCCAATTTGACTTTTGGATTGTTCATATCTCGTGATAGAATTATCTGGATATACTTGATACCAAACCAACCATGACTATCCATAGATGTTACTTTTGTCTATTATTTAAAAAATTGAGTAAATGCGATAGTGCAATTATGAATTAACGATACCTGTAATAGCTAAAATCCATTTTACAACCAATGAAGTGTATCAGTAATAAATGATAAAGGACACTCTAAGATTGAACAATTTGTTATTATTATTGTTATCAAGATTTCAAGTAAAAGAGATGTTTAATTATCATGTGGAGCTGATTTTGTAGTGCAAAAGCCTGAAGGCGAGTCAGCAAGGAGGTCCAATTATCCAATCAATCCCCTCATACTTAACAGATGGTCTCCAAGGTCTATGACTGGCGAGACCCTAAATGACGACGATATAATGTCACTTTTTGAAGCAGCCAGATGGGCTCCTTCGTCTTATAACAATCAACCCTGGAGATTTATTTATGCCAAAAGAAACACAAAACACTGGGACAGGTTCTTTAATTTGTTGATGGAAGGAAATAAGATTTGGGCAAAGAATGCTGCGTTATTGGTAGTACTAGTATCTAGAAAAAACTTTGAATTTAATGAAAAACCTGCGATAACACATCAATTTGATGCAGGCTCGGCATGGGAAAATCTGGCACTTGAAGCCTCGTCCAGGGGCATTGTTGCTCACGGAATGCAAGGCTTTGATTATGAAAAGGCAGGCATAGAGTTGGGTATTCCTTCTAATTTTGAAGTTATGGCAATGATTGCAATTGGCAAAAAAGGACCAAGAGAAATTCTCCCGCCCGAGTTACAGGAGAAGGAAAAACTTAGTGATAGAAAACCATTGAAGGAAATCATGATGGAAGGATTTTACCATGGGTAATAAATGTTAGATTTGATTATTTTCTAATCTCTTTTTTGGTAACTTATATGTATTATATGTACGCGCTATCAAATTTCATTTTTACAGTGGTCTGCAAGTTCGCAAACCCTCTAGAAGAGCATAGTAGTAAGTAAGATAAGAGACGGCGATATTAGGAATATTCCTTATGAACATAGCACCATCTCCATTGTTTACTAGGTAGCGCCACCATTACTGGATGACTTGTTTCCTTATAGTGCTTTGTCGCATGGAGGCCTACGGAAGAATCGCAACATCCTACATGACCACACGTCAGGCACATTCGAAGTGCTACCCAGTTGGTCCCTTCTACTCGACATCCTTCACATCCTTCCGTTTTTGGATTTACGTCTTCGTTCGCCTTAGCGTAATGCTCACATCTATTTTCGCTACTCATGTTAGTAAAAACCTTAAGTATCTTATAAATACCCTCAGCTGGTTCGGAGAGATCCTGTCTGAATTAATAAAAAGCGTAATCGAAAAAAAGTGACAGATTTCTATGACGGTTTTTTATAAAAGGTCGGTTGAGCCGAGATCTAGTGAAAAAGACAGATGGAATTAGTGGTTTTCTATTCAAGCTTAAATTATATGCTCTCAAGGGGTCGAGGCTTAATTTAATAAATAAAACCAGTTTGAAAAATTAGGCTAATTCTGAGTATTGAACAATTTATGGTAAGTTGTAAAATTAGTCCGGGAATTGACATATAAAGTTAAAATTGTTCGATTCTAGTCAATATTACTTTGGATTATAATTTTCAATTGTAAATTGTTATAAATATTGTTAGAAAGGTTAATCCTCAAATTATCGTTACCATTAGAGGAAGCTGGGTATAGTTAATTAGGCAGATGAAGCGAAGTGGCGTATCTCATAATATATTCATGCTCTAATGTTACTGGCATTACAAATAGTGCGTTAAATAGGAACCTGAGAAGGACGACGATCACTATGATGACAATTATTATCAGCGCGATGTAAATCAGTGTGCTTAGGACCATACTATGTTAAGGGCATAAAAGTATAAATATTTGTGACATATGAACAGTCTGGACGATATGAATTCCTAAGTAATATAAACTATATTGTGCAACAGTGGCAGAACACTGCCGACGGTAAAAGAAAGATCATGATGAGAGACATGAACTTGGTAACGTAGTTGAGAAGAAAAAAACTAAAAAAGACTGCTTTTTTTGAGAAAATCAGGCTATGTGCTTACGTGCTTTTATATGCGTTACATTCTCGCGTAAATATTCTTTTGTTACCTTTTTATGACACTCTTTACATAGAGTTCGCAAATTATCATGATTATGCAGGAACTCAGTAGTTGTTTTAACCTTATTCTCAAGTGAATCGAATCGATACCCTAATTTCTTATATAAGGATCTTGGAATGATATGATCGCATTCCAAACCCCTGCACCTCGCAAACTTTCTTCTGTATGTGTAAGGATATTTTTTTCTACAAATCTGACAGGTATAGCTATCTCGTTTAAAAATATCAGAACGCACTCTATCCCAGTAAAAATTATGATAATACCATTTTTCGAATTGTTTGCTACATTCTTTTGAGCAATACTTTCTGAATGGAGATTTAATTGAATTTTCACATCCAGTATTCCTGCATATTATGTCTCCATTGTCATCGAATTTGTCAAATTCTCTAATGTACACAATATTTCGAGAGGGCATATTAGAAGGAGATAATTGAATTAGTTTATTTTCTAATCGAAGAAAAAAAATTCACTTTTGAATAAATTTGGATGGTTCTTAATTAGAGGTGATAATCTCACTTTCAACTAAGGTTGTTAACATCGATTTGTAAAGCAGAAATACCCTTTCGCATGATATAACAGTGGCGGATTTTTTGGACAATTCTCTAGTGCGAACAAAAATGAGAGCCAATAGAATTGAATTTCTAAACTATTTGTAACTCAATTTGGAGGATATGGTAAAAACTCTATATTCTATATTGATGAGCTTGGAAAAAATAAAGTTCAAAGGGATATTACTTTGAATTTAGAAAAAATGAATGGAGAGGACCAAGACAATGAATGGAAGAACCTGATACTCACTATTACAAATTTGAATATGAAAAGTGCAGTGCAAAAAGTCCAGATTTTAGATTTTGGTAAGTATGGGAGAAAGTGATATGCTATCTCACAATCGACTTCATTTCTTCTTCGTCCACATATTTCAAACATGGACAAGCATCGGATTTTGAGATATGATTTACACATCTTCTTTGCTGGTGCATGTCCATCCAATGCCACTTTATGTCGTGGCCACAAATACACGTTGACATATTTCTTTTCGTATTATGATATACGCAGCCGAGACTTATGTAATTTTCGGAACCTTGTTAATTTGTTAATTTGTTAATTCACTGACCGAACTACGGCCAAAATCACATCAGAGTCAGAACGAATAATTTGAAATAAGAATTAACTGAGATTTTGGTACAAATAAGAATAACCGCAAGTTAAACTATTATAGTCAATAGGAATACAGGATAATCATGTCATATGATCCACGAAACCTGATTGACAAGTTTTTACGGTTAAATAGACTCAATATGCCAATCAATTATCTACCCTCAGTAACATACCCTTTCGGCATTAATCCGCCTACGTCGTTTCGAAAAGATAAAAGTAAGCTGGATTCAGGGAGTGTGACTGACAATCTTCAAGATCTCCCAAACACTTCACATATGGGAACAGAATTGCTAGACGATTTGCGCGCTCGCCAAGAGGCATTTCTCAAGAGAATAAGAAAGCATCCTGATAAGTTCAATAATGATGGCCCGTCGTTCTATTAAGAATAAGATAAAATAATAGTTTAGCTAAAAACTAAGTTCGGACCGTTGTTTATAGACGCCTATCAAAGATATGACTTTTATGCCAATTCGGTCATTTCATGCAACATTGGTTTGTTAGACGAATTTCTTACAGAATTTTGAATTATTTTCGCGGTTTCAAAATCACACTCTAAAGTAAAGGCTAGATCATCAACCTTCATATTAACAATCTGTTTTTTCTCAAGGGAATGCTGAATGATTAAGTCCTTCAGAACATCAGGTAAAGCTAATGATTTTATGCCGTTTCTAAATATCATGAATAATAATAGTATCTATCTTATATAAGATTTTTCTAATAAATTACAGTAGATGCGATGATGTATGTTTTAGTGTTTTTGATTGGGATTTTTATAAGAAACTGATGAACTGATCCAAATCTAAGAACAATATATCCTTGTTTCATATTTTTGTAAGATATCTACTTATATTTTTTCACTAACAGTTTCATAGTGAGACCAGGACATAAAGCTAATGTCGATTTGGTAGAGAAATTCGTCAATTTCTATCATCGGTATGAGAATCTAAATCTAAAAATTACCTTTTTCCTGATTTCTTTGCAGATTCTTCATTTATACTGGCTAACGACTGACGTTGTTCTACAAAAGATATTTGGAGTAAGTTTCTTCATTGCGCCTACTAATCTGTTACCAATTTTTGTAGTGATTGACTATATTGAAATTCCTGCACTAATATCGGGTTTAGTATTTTATTCTTACAACATACGTAGGGACAAATCTACTGCCAACAAAAGTTATATATTCTTAGGACTGCTTGGGGTACAAGTTATTCATATTTTCTGGATTACTGATGAAGTTGTGTACACTAGTTTTTTCAAATCCAGTTTAGTAGAATTTCCTTATGTGCTATCGTGGATTGCCATACTAATTGATTATCTAGAGCTACCAGTAATGGTCGACTTATTTTATAGGGTGATAAAGAGGAAGAATAAGAAGAAGAGAAACACACATTAGTATTTCTGTCGATTCAGCTAACTTGAAAGTTTTATCATTTATCACAATCAATATGTTCTTTGGTAAAGTTCGACACTAGGAGTATCAAAAGTAATTCAAGCTGTATTGTTATTTACCTTCAAGTATCTCGTTCAGATCACTTGGACAAATTGAAGTTAAGTAGACAAGCGAGACTAAATTGTATCTATCTATGTCAATAGATCCAATGCCATCTTTAAATCCGATATTTCTGCCTCAATTACTTCTCTATCCATTTCATCTCTTGCATACTTTCGTAATCTCTCGCAAGCTTGTATTTCTGAAATTATTATGTCCTTCTTATCTTTGGACAGGTTGTGAAATGACTCTACAAATGAGTATATGACTTTTCTTCCATTCCCTTTGGACTCGCAAGTTTTCGCAGTTATTTCATAGGGAGATTCAGAGTCTGCGATGTTCATTATTAAAATAAACCTCCTGTTTTTTCATGGTTGAGATTGTTAAAATTTTGTAATTTAGGCCGACATAAAATAAAGGTACTCAGATTAGTAATGTTCACAATTAAGATCCGAAGCAGAACTATAATAAGCTATTTTCCAAGAAATATCTAGCTCGTTAGCACATCTCCAAGATCTATCAAGTTTATTTTGAAAATCTTAAGAAATGCTTAACAGATCATAGTCATTTTTAGATATTTTGAGCGTTTCTACCATGTTTTGAGAGACATTTAAAGGGGTTTAAATGTTGATGATTATTCTCGAACTAATTGTGAAATCTGTGCCTAAATATACTCTTCAATTGTTTGAGATTGAGTGAAAAAATATACAACGGTATTGGGAATCAAAAAATATGGACACCGAATTATTTACTTTGCATTGACATCGGTTTCCCAGATACCAAAGGTGTTATTTTCTGTATCAAGGCACACAGCAAAATGTCCCATTCCCGGAATAGTTTTTTTGGAGATAATAACTTTGCCTCCCAACTGGGCTATCTTGACAGAGTGCTCATCTACTGATTTTACATCAATATAATTTGTGAATCCCTGCTGTTTGGAGTCTTGTCTCTTCATCATCCCTCCACCAATTGACTTATTTCCCTTATCATCCGTGGTCGTTATTATTAGATATTCCATCCCTTCAGGTAGCGAATTTGGATTTGACCATTTCTCAAAATTCCATCCAAAGAGTTCGCTGTAGAATTTCTTTGATCTTTCGAGGTCGTCGGAAGGTATTTCAAAATGTACTAATGTTGGCATATAGACTAAATCGATAGATCGATTAATTAAGATTCTTTCCAATAATTATGGGAACAAGCCATGAGTCGTATGTATAACTAGATTTTGCCAAAAATTTTGACGACAAGAAACTATTGATCCTTTTTGCCATAGTTGTTGCTATTATATTAATAGATTCAGAGATAGTTGTCGTCTCCGACTTATCGGAGAGACAATCTCGTCTTATGCAGGAGTATTGCTCTTTGTCAATTGTGTCATGATATTTGGCATTACCGGGTTGTTTATTTTGTCGTTTATCAAGCAAACAGGGATGAAGGCCAGCACCAAAATCCTACATCTCGGTGAAACACATACATCGGACTAAACCAAATTTATCAAATTTGAGGTCTAAACCGTAAATTATTATTTTTTGTGACCTTCCTTCTTCAGATAAACTGTATTACATTTACTTTTCATAGTAACGTGTAATTATAGATTAATATCAGGTTCAAGTCTAAATATCATCTTTCTAATCTGCAATAAATCAATATTTTGGTTAGACCGTACGTTCACCAGCTTTATTGCATTTTGTATCGACTTGGTAGGTTTCATGCAAGTAATTAGGCAATAATAATTCGCATAAAGACTCGATTTAGGCTTGATCTTAACTCTTTACTAATGATGGTATCAATTAATAATGAACTGGATGGCAAATGGGTACGATTTGTTATCTAGTACATTTTTCGGTAGAAAAATAATAGACTAATATTATAGTCGATGATATTGAAATTCATTAATTTAATATAGTGCGAAGATTAAGTGTATTCAGGTGGATTTGATGAGAAGTACGATTACCTTGCTTATTGGTCTGAGTACTTTATTGCTATTCATCGGCGTATATAGTATATCATATGTCAATGCTCAATCCGCCCTAAATATTGACTCCATAGGTAACAAATCAACTGATGCAAATTCTGCTGTTGCATCTGAAAATTTAGATCCGTTTACGATAAGAGGGTCATCTAACGACGCTAGCAGTGATAATAACAATGATCAAGCTACCGATGCAGATGGTAAGTCGTCAACTAGCAGTAGCAGTAATAATGATGCGTCTGCAACTGATGGTAAGTCGTCAACTAGCAGTAGCAGTGACGATAATAAGGATTCGTCAACTAGCAGTAGCAGTAATAATAATGATGACGATGACAACAATGGATCCGACGGTGACAAATCTTCAAAAGATCACAAAAACTCAGATTCCAAGGATGATAAAAAATTTGAGTTACCATTCCCGTAACCTGTTATGTTTAAAAAGCAATATCAACTTCCAATCATAGTTTGATTAGATTTTCTGCTTAACAAAAAGAATTGTCTTGGACTCACATTTCTTACCTGTCTTCTCCGCTTACTTGCTAGTTATCATCCATTTTTTCTTCGAATATTCTACATATCGTCAGTACCTTTGACCATTCTTCAAGTGATTCAATAACGGATCTCGCCTGATCAAGATTTTTGCCAACTGCGACCACGCCATGATTTTTTATTATCACTACCCTTACGCTAGTATCTTCAAAGCATCTTGATACGTTTGTTGCCATTTCAACAGAACCTGATGGAACATTTTCTATAATAACAGGATCGCCTACTACTACTTTTGCCTCTTCCAGTACTTCGTCAAACTTGGATGATATTGAGATTCCCAGTGTGTATGGACTATGACAGTGAACGATAGCGTTGATCTCTTTATATTCATAAATCCTTTTGTGCATACCCCATTCCCTGCTTGGTTTGCATTTACCAATTATCTCGTTTGTTTTTAGGTTGACTTTAACTAGATCTGTTGTTTTAATTTTATATCGTGGTATCTCGCTTGGGGTTATCCACATCCATATTCTTTCTGCTCTGACGCTATGGTTACCAGATATTGCAGTGTTTAATCCAGATTCGTAAAATGCCTTTACACAATTTAGAAGCTCCGTTTTGAGACTCAATGGTTAACGTCGTTATAATTATTTTGATAATATTTATCAATATATATATCTAAATTCAGTATGCATGCTCTGATAGCTTCGACTAGCTATTACTCTTACCATATCATGGTAACATATGATATTAAGATTTCAATATCCTTGTTTTTTAATAGGTTGCTAACTGCACTTGCTTTGTTCCTGACCGTAGTTTTCTTTTAATGCCTTTTCATCATGTATATCATCTCCCAAATATGACCATCAAGATCCTCAAAGCTACGTCCGTACATCCATCCATGGTCTTGTGGTTTACGAGATTCTTTTCCACCGGCTTTAATTACATTGTCTAACATCTGATCAACTTTTTCTCTACTTTCAGTTGACAGCGCCGTTATCACTTCAGTATTTTTCGTAGTATCACAAATTTCTTTTTGTGTAAAAGTTTTAAAGAATTTTTCAACAAGGAGCATTACGAAAATGTTCTCATCGACAATCATGCAGGTAGCATTCTCATCCGTAAATTGTGGATTAAATTCAAAACCTAGCTTTTTGAAGAATTCTATTGTTTTTCCAAGATCTTTCACCGGTAGGTTAACAAAAATTTGTTTTGCCATTTTATCAATTAATAAGTTAGTATGCTTTATTTATCATACCTTCGTACAGCTTTCGTAATATCCCCTTCATCTATCATGTGATCCATACACTTTGTGGAAAACATATCCGGATTTCGCCTCTTTATTTCAGGAAATCGTCTTAATAATTAAACATTCGTTTGTAAAGGGAAATTAATTTATAGTGTCAAAAATAAACCTAGACGTAATGATGAACAGGAAGGCTTTAGTGGATTTAGATTCAAAAATACTTGCATCTTTTAGCATCTCTGTCCTGGCAATACTCGTCTTGTCATTAGGTTCTGGTGTTTACGCATTTGATTATAACTTTAAAGACAAACTACCAGGTGATAATCATGGAGATAATCACCCATCTGAAAAAAATTGTAAAAAATCTGACACATTGGAGGAAATAGCCATAAAAATAGATGCAGAGAAGTGTCAAATCAACAATATTAAAAATTATAAGGAATGGGACTTTTACAAACTCGAAGATCCAGAGACTAAGGCATGTATAAAGTTCTATGATGAACTAGGTAACTCCTTGGTAGATTATGAATTGGTATACTGTTATGCATATCCAGAAAAGTACCTTGACAAAATAAACTAAATAACAAAGTCTTTGTGACTAAGGTCATCTGCATCGAGAGGCAATGTAATGCGGGAATGGAACTTTGACTTAGTATGGACTTTGTTCTCAAATTTTTTCCACAGTAATTTTCGCCTCATATTCAGAATTCGCATGGCAATAAGTATTGCTTGTATTAAAAATAGATGCAAATAACAATATCATTAACGGTACCGAAAATGCAATAATACCTTCGTCCTATATTTTTATTAATCAAGATAATAGTGTCATGATGAATCAATCGAACTAGATTATATCAATTCCATCATCTACGATTTAACAAGATTTTAGTGAGTTACGCTGGGAGAGATCTAAGGTTTATCCTCTAGGTCATTTCTATTTTTATCTGTTAATTGTGAAGCTGTACCAACGTCACTGGAGTTTACTTTATGTTTTTTTCTGATAGCATATACATATCCAAAGGAAGATAAAATAATCAATATTGCCAAAACTGGACCCACCATGTCTGGCAATATATCTGAATTGGTGATTGTTTCAATTGAAGCAACAGCTGCCACTACCAGGGCGGCTACGCTTAAAGAATAAGCCATGTATCTGAAGCCCCTAGTGTTGAATATTCTGGAAAAGGTAGATCGCAGTATGAAGCTGTCTAATGTATCAATGGGAATCATTCCCATTGCGAAGAACCCTGCAAGGACTAGGGCTACTTGGACTCCCAGAGTCGCCGAGGCCACTGCAGATAATGTAACAGCAGAGATTTGAGTAGCGGTATCAAATCCTAACCCAAATATCATTCCTGTAATCAAGGCAGAACTAAAAGGATTCATTATCCCGATTCTAGATAGAAGCTTGGTTGCAAGGATTGCTGACCCAGTTTTACCCCATTTTTTTAATGAGTAAACGTTTACTGCTCCAATCACTCCCAATGCAATGGCTCCTATCACTCCTCCCCAAAATGAAAGAATGCCTGGACTTATTATACTACCCATAAGATATATGATAAGAATCATTTCCGCAAGGACAGAAATCATATGACCTAAACTAAATCCTGCTCCTATCCATTGTGATTTTCTTGTAGCATTATGCAGCCTTACTAGGTTATCTATTACTGTAATATGGTCTACATCAAGGGCATGACGTAAGCCTAGCAGTACCATTGTAGGAATCGAAACAAGAACAAATGTCAGTGTATCTGTCATTAAATAACCTCTAAAAATATCAAATGATGATGCTTATATCTTTTAGTTCATTCTGCTTTATCAATTAATAAAAATATCAATTAGACAAACCTAAAAAATTAGGGAGCAGAATCAAATAATTTGTCACCGCAGATAGACCCGTCATGATTATATCTGGTGGCGTAAACCCACCTGTCATATTTTCTATTAATAATTCTGAAGGCAATCCAAACAGAAAATAAGCTAGACTTCCAGAAAGGAAATATGAGATTTGCGAGCAATACTCTTAATTTCGATCTTAATTGACAATATTTTCAGAGTCGGAAACGCTCACAACATATCCTTGTCTGAATTCTGAATCAAAGTAAATTATTCAGATTTTGACTTTACAATTATGAATCGATCATCGTAATTTCCAGTTTCTACATTGTAAAATGTTCCTGTCAGTATGTTCTGCTCCGCTCTAGTGACATCTACATGTAGAAATCCAGTCTCACGAAACTGAGTTACCATAAATGGAGCTTGTCCTCTGAAATCATAAAGATTGTTACCGGCAGTGCCAACTACAATATAGATAGGAACACCGGGCATGGAATAGTAAGATGCATTTACATCTTTTATTATTGGCTGCTTCGAGTGTTCTACATTGTAGACCAAGGGATAAGATCTCTGATAATTATGATTGTGGGAAGCGATAACTAAATCAACCCCGTATTTTTCAAATAGTGGAGCATAAGTTTCTCTGAGAATTTCAGTAGATGGATGAATAGTAGGTGAAGTGTATAATGGTCTGTAACCATATACTATTATCCAGTCTATGTCGGAATTGTTAGCAGCGTTCCTTAGATCATTTTCGATAAAAGTATATTGTTCTGATCCATTTGCATATGGAATAAAGAGATTTTTCCCTGTTGACATCGCTAGGAAATGAGCGTTTTTGTAATCAAAAGAGTAAAATGGACTTTTTAAATCAAAGTGTCTAACAAAGTCACTAAATCGAGATGATGAACGTACCTCGTTGCTATCAGTATCGGACTCTCCTAACGCAATTTTAAACTTGTTATTATTATTTAATTTTGATACACTATCAATAAAGCACTTTGGATTTTTCACCTCTGACAAATCCCCCAGGGCAAAGGCTAGATCGGTATCCTGTTCTTCCATATCCTTTATGGTTTGTCTTGTCTTTGAGTCGCAACCATAATCACCTGCAACTACAAAATCGAATTCAGAATTTTGAACATCCAGCTCCACATTACCAACTAAAGCACTATTATCTTTTGACGTTTCAGATGGGTCCACAATATCAAAAGAACTTGTAATAAAAGATGACGGATACCCTTGACTTGAAGCGTCTACTTCTATGGTCAGAGGCCCGACGTCACCTTTCTTTCCAATAGTCCAAGAATAAATGAACTTGCCATTATAATCCGTTTTTCCTGCAAATTCTTTCTCAAAGTTATTTCCTGGATATATCAATTTTCCATTTATTTCAGCATTTGTAATTGGTCTCTTGGTTGAATCGGTAACAGTTATTGTAGTATTTTGAATATCGCCTCTTGCAATCGGGTTCTTCTGGGCGAGAATTGAAACGAGCAAGGAAGTATCGTTATTTCCTGATTCTTCAATGTTTGATAAATTAGTTTCTGATACATTAGAACGTTCTACAGATTTTATCGGACTCGACTGTGGTGGTGCTATCTGTACGTTACTTAAATTAGGGATTCCATTAACAAATACACTATACCATCGTGTAGGTGCGGATTCGCATAATAATTTTGCAGTTATCTTGTTCATACCTTCAATAACATGTGTATAGTTGTTACTTAAAACGAATTCCCATCGAGAAAAATCATCCATCCCCTCAGTTCCTCTTGGAAAAGCATTTTGGTAGGGTCGAATATCATTAACAATTACAGAGACTGAGCAATTCTTAACAACATCATCTGAAGATTGACCCGAAATTATTAAATCTCTTCCTACAGTTGCGTTTTGTGCCATAATAGGACTAAATATCTTTATTGACTCCTTCTGTGTTAAAAATGGCAATTGTTGCGCTGAAGTTTGGGCAAATATCAACTGACTTGGAGTAAACATAAGTAAAATAACCAAGCTTAAAAAACTAATAGTAACATGGAAGGATAGTGTCACCTCACCGGACATTTGGATTAAAATTGATACTGGT
>DATIFZ010000021.1:0-20907 GCA_035454925.1 Nitrososphaeraceae archaeon | reverse complement strand
TCACTCCTCTTAATATCAATCCTTTTTTTTCAGTGAGTAGTTTGAGTCCCAATAATCTGGAGACAGTTGATGTGTCTCCTAGTTGGTTCTTGTCTCTCAATTTTAGGTAGGCTCCTATTTGTGCAGAAAAGTCGACACTGTTTATCACCTTAAGCAAAATCGATTTTTCTTCTGTTCCTACCTCTTTTTTTTCATAATCATACAATGTGTTGATATAATTAGAGTAATCCATTTTTTCTCGTGGGGTAATGAAATATTCTATTTAATTGAATTTAAATGCACTATATAGGTGTATTTAACAACTCGAAACAAGTCTTTATAAATAAATTGCATTCTTGACTTTTAAAGTTTACCTACTTACATAGGGGTTATTTTTCTTTAAGGCGAATACAGAACTGAGTTGTGTATTCAAAAGTGAATGTACTTTGATCCTTCAAACTTAAATGCGAATAGTGCATACAAATACACGTTGAGGCCCGAGTTTAAAGAATTCCTTAAAATATTATACAACTTGACAGGAGCAAAACTCCAAACTATTGATAGATATGAAGTCGGGCAAAAGATGGGATTAGACAAAACACAAACAGACAACATGGTGAATCAATTGTCGGATATCAACATGATTAAAAAAGTCATGGACTCCAAGATTATTCTCAACTTGGAAACAAAAATAGTTCTTGATGATAATAATAAAATCTTGTCTTAAAGGTTACCTGTCCCAATTTAAGTAAACTTAGTTAAGTCAAGCCTTTATACTATCTCTACCATTGCTGAGACTACCGTTTAACTCCGATGTCAACTCTCTGGTGGGATATACTCCTGTCCTTTTATTCCCACCAGTCTTGAACTTTTTTATAATTTGTTGGCAATAATAGTGTAAGTTACGGCGATTCATTACTGGTGGGTCTACTCTATACCAATCTATCAACGGCCCATCAGTTATAATTTAACTATGGTGATGTAGATGGGAATAATTTCAGGACTTCATCGCTGTATTCACCAACCAACGTTTGTATTCTATCTGGATCAGGTGGGTTGACTGATGCAGCATCTATTACATTTTTTTCAAATTCATCTGTCAGTTTTTGGAATTCTGCGCAACCTCCACAATCTCTAGGTGCATAGATTTGCTGACTGCC
This sequence comes from Nitrososphaeraceae archaeon, assembly GCA_035454925.1. Lineage (GTDB taxonomy): Archaea > Thermoproteota > Nitrososphaeria > Nitrososphaerales > Nitrososphaeraceae > TA-21. Next base: position 19,768 of record DATIFZ010000021.1, on the reverse strand, counting down.
AATAGTTACCATTCCGACTATGACCGATGCGGCCAGTATTGCCAGTACAGAGTAAAGGGTCTTCATGTTATTCTTAGAAAGGAATATCTATTAAGTTTTCTTTATCTGCTAGAGTCATAGAAAATTTTTACCGCCAGGCCTTTATCAATTTCTCTTTCATTGCTTATCACGTGATAACTAGTCCAATGATAAGCAAATTTAATAATATCCATAGTGTTGGGTTGGACTAGAGTTGGAACTATCCCCTAACAATAGAATAGTTGTTATTGTGGATGATGATCTAGAGATAACTATTCTTTTTCGGGAGGTTTTGAAGAGCATTAAAGGCATATCCATATTCACATTTACAGATCCTATTTTAGCACTCGAGCATTTTCAAATTTATGAGTATGCTTACGTACTTGTAATATCGGATTTTAAAATGCCAGGATTGAACGGTATGGAATTTCTAAAAAAGATAAAGGAATTGAATGGCTCTGTAAGAACTATTTTAATGACTGCATTTGAAATAGAGGATAAGATATTCCGAGAATACACTAAGAAAAAAATAATAAATTCATTTCTTCAAAAGCCCATTGGAGTACACGATCTTCTCAAAGAAGTAAACACCCAATTACAATCTTATGAAACACAAAAAAATATCCTGCCTGATTACTAGTATAATATAATATATTTACTCTATCGCCTTTCCTAATCTCGGCTTGAATTTTTCTTAATAGAAAAAATAAGAACAGCATATAATTAATTTAATTTTCTATCCATCTTTGAAAACAATTATCACAATACCATTCAATTAGTTTATCACCATCACCAACATCATACTTTAATTTTCTCGTGATGTCTTGCTCTGAAATCTAGATAAGTATCTATTTCTCTAGCGCATTCAGGTGTACAAAATGTAATGTATTCTTCCTTATCGCCAGAATATACCCTTACTTTGTATATGCTGTCTATCTTTTCTAAATCTCCAACCCTAAGCGTACGTAGAGCACCTATTCTAATGCCAGTTGATGCTAGTATCAAAAATGCTGTCTTTGATCTCTGGTCTGAAAATTCTAATATCTTTTGAATTTCTTCATGAGTGTATCCTCTATCTCGTCCGTTGGTTTCATTTCCTGTCTTCTCAGAATTAATAAATTTCTTAATTTTCTTCCAGTTAAGAACAATGTCATTAATTTCGCATGCATGTTTTAGAGTGGCGGTTATGAGATTCTTGTATTGTCTTGAGACTTTTTATCAACCAAATATTTTATAATAAGGTTTGTTATGTCCTGTTGCGGTAACTTTAGGAATGATAATAAATCGATTTTGTAATGATTAAGAAATTTTTCTAGACAAAATTTGTACAATGCTCTCGTATAATCAGAATGTAATGTGTTTATGAAATTAAAAAATACTTGGCTGTTTTGGTCCAATACTTGCATAGTCTTTATGCTTGCGACTGTGTTTTTAGAACTAATCTTATGAATTAAATCGCCTTTATGCACTTTTTAATTGAATTTAAATGGTTCATTTAATAAGTTTCGGTAACACTCAATTACTAATGCCAGTCATGTAACAACTAGATTATGATTATCGGAATCTTCTTTTTATGGCAATACTACATTTAAAAAGAACTCTATTTGTCTAAGTCGTAGGGGCCATCGTCTAGCTTGGTCAAGGATACCATCTCTGTTGAAGTTACTTGATCTCACTGAGGTATTAGCCTGGGGCGCTGGCGGTCGTGGGTTCAAATCCCACTGGCCCCATTGAACTAACGGGTTCATATACTTGAATTCAGTATTACAGTCAAATGGAGTGATTCTATAAGATGCCAATAAAACTGTCAACTACAATTCGCAAAATTCAAGCCATTCCAAACCCAGTAAACGTAGAATTGCTTGCTGAGTTCCTAGATTATATGAGAAAAAATGGTTCCTCGGAACATCATCAAAATAATAACTTGAAGGTCATGATAGGATTCGGTAATTTTTTAGGTTCGGAGAAATCGTTTCGTGATGTCGAAACAAAGCAGCAAGTTCTAGCATTCTTGGATACCAAAATTAAGACCCTCGATGAGGATCCTGATAAAAAATGGATAACAACGTGGAATAATTATCTTAACCGAATGAAACTATTTTACCGATGGCTATTCAATCACGGTAACGATGCAGAACATGAGTACTGGCAAACTCCTGAATTTTTTAAAATTAAAACCAAAAAAAGTAAAAGAGTATCGCCATATTTGGAAAGTGAAATTTGGGAAAAGGATGAGTTATTAGCAGTGCTAAAATATGAGCCACATAAACGTAATAAGGCGGCTTTGACACTATTTTGGGATCTCAATGGTTGCAATCACGAAATTACCTCTCTTAAAATAAAGCACATTAGAATCAAGGAAAACTATGGTGAAGGCGAAGTTCCATTTCAGTCTAAGACTGGAAGTGGACCGGTATTACTTACAACTAGTTTTGCATATGTTAGGGATTGGATAAACGAACACCCGTTAAAAAACAGTCCGAACGCAAGCCTAATTTGTAACCTAATGACAGGTGCGCCAGTGAAAGCAGATGCCATGTGGACTGTGATGGATCAACTGAAATGTAGGATCATTAAATTACTCAAGGAGGGCAGAATATTGGATAAAGATGAGAAGGAAAAATTAGAGTTCTTATTAAGGACCAAAAAATGGAACCCGTATTGTTTGAGTCATTCTAGCATTTCAAATGATTCTGATTATCTTCCCGAATATGCGTTGAAGAAAAAACTTAGATGGTCAATGAATTCAAAACAAGGGAGCAGATATATTAAACGACGAATGGGAAATGATTTGAAACAAAAAATTCTGCAGCATAATGGCATTTTATTATCAGAGGAATTAGTGAAGCCATCAATGCAAACATGTCCGCGATGTCAGTTGATTAATGTAATTGAAAATAAATATTGCTCAATGTGTTCCTATCCGTTAGTTCCAGCTGCTTATGAAGAAATTAAAGAGTCAGGAGAAAAAAGACTAAAAAAGATGGAAGAACAGATTCAATTTTTAATTGAAACCCAAAGTTAAAGACACTTATTGTAACTAATCCAAGAGCTGTGTTAATCACATCTTAAAATAGATTCACAGTGTAAACAATGCACATACGACCAGCCCATGTTAATCATACGAGCCTCATATTGTCATATAGATTTAAGATTACCTCAATGCTTTTGGTATAATATCTTAATTAGTGACATATCTGTCATTAAACCCTCCGGGCCCGAAAATTATGTCAAAAATGATTCACAAACCTCCGTGCCTCAACCAACGCTTTACTGCATATTGTTATTTTGTATCACTTATATTACAAATACCATAATGATTAATCCGATTGTTCAGGTCCGGGAGTCTAAATCGTGCCACAACCCATAATTGTATTTATGCACAATAAATTACATTGCAGGTATTAATTGGATGTTCAGGCTGGAGCTATTCTGATTCGTTTGAGAAAGGTGGCTGGGTTAAAGTATTTTATCCCAATGCTCAAACTAAAAAACTGCCGTACTACGCTCAATTTTTTAATACGGCAGAAATGGATGCCACATTTTATGAAAAATTCTACATGTATATGACCAAGGATACATTCACAGCAATGAATAGAGCAACTCCAGCTAACTTTCAATTCTCTGTTAAGGTTCCTGAAACAGTAACGCATGATAATCGACTTGACCTAAATAAAGGAGCAATGGCCCTTTTGAATGAGTTCCTTGAAAAGATATCACCTCTAAAATATGCTAATAAATTGGGAGCGGTTCTTATCCAATTGCCACCAAGTTTCACAGTTAAAGAATTTCAGAACACAGAAGAATTTCTTGATAGACTTCCTGGTGGATATGATTATGCTGTTGAATTTAGACATCCATCATGGAATACTGAAGGCCCCTGGGAATTGTTAAAGCATTATAATATAGCAGCAGTACTGACTGACTCTCCAGAACCAGACAAACTTCAATTCTTATCCGAGCCAATAGTAACTGCCAATCATTCTTTTATTAGATGGCATTGAAGACAGGTGAAACCTAGATACAATTATCTTTACTCAAAGGATGAACTAAAACCCTGGGTAGATAAAGTCAAAGCAATTTCTTTGGAAACGCCTGTCGTAAGGGGATATTTTAATAACCATTATGGAGCAAGAGCTGTTGTCAACGCGATAGAATTTAAAGAAATGCTAGGTACAACTTTATCTGAGAAAGAGAAAGCAGTATTGGAAAATGCTCGAAGTTTCTTTTTCGAAACATCTCGGCAGTCGACATTAGATAGGAGCTTAAAGTAAAAGCTATGTTCGCTTTGTGGGTTTGTTATTATGCATAAAATTAGTGAAAACCAATTTGCAAATTTCATGAGCGAGAGAAAGCACATGTTTATTCAAATTACTACTCTACAGCTATGGAAATAGTCATACTACCGGTCTTCACAAGGCTTGATGATAACACTCTTGAGTCTTTAGTGAATGATGTGTCAAGAGAATTTGAAGAAATCAGAGTAACGCTTGCTGGCAGTGCAAACGATACTACTATTGGCACTCTAAAGAAAAATGTTGCCTCTCAATCGTTATTTGATACTAATAGAAATCAATGGAACTCACGCAAATTATTAGACTGGTTTTATGACAAATTAAAGCCTAACAAGGACAGAATGATACTTTTCATTATGGACGTCGATGCATATTCACATGGCTTGAATTTTGTGTTGGGTGAGGCGTTTCCCAAAGGAGGACTGGCAGCTGTATATTTAGCCAGAATTAAAGAAGAGTTCTACGGTCTAAGGCCAAATGACAAATTATTTTACGAGAGGATGGTAAAAGAATGTGTACATGAGTTAGGACACGTTCTTGGTTTGGTTCATTGTCCTAATACAGAATGCGTTATGCATTTCAGTAACAGTTTGAGTGATACAGACATAAAGGGAAAAAGTTTCTGCGGTATCTGCAGGATGAAAAAACCAATATTTTAGAGCGAGCAGAATGTACCCAAAAAAAGATGTTGGAAATGATTATCCACTCGTAATGCTCCATTCGTATGCAGTTGCACAGAATTCGTCAGAGTGGACTGAACCAGCCAATTCGACGACTATAATTAGACAATTCATCCAGGATAAATTTTGGGATTTCGTAAATCCCGTTACAATATTCAATCCCCTAATCTTGCCATCCTCAAGAACCCTACTTTTTTCATGAGACCACCACATAAACTCCTCACCATTTTCCGTCGTGAGTGTACCTTGCCAAGCTGCATCAATTATGCCATGAGGATATGTAGTCATTGTACCTGAAGCAATATTTTTGCCGCTTGGAAACCTATCTATGCCTCTAATCTCGGACCTGAAAGTAACTTCTGTTGTTACTCCTTCGATAGGATGAACCTTCGTCACCCTAAATGCTGTTATTTTGCCAGCTTCCTCAAAGAGTTTTTTCCTAAACCCATGTAATGTACTTGACCAGATTAATATTTGAGACTTTATCAAACTTATTATCGTGTTTAAAATGAATGCTAGCCTATTTTGAAAAAAATGGATAGGTCGTCGATGTTTTTCTCCAGTACATCTACACCCTTTTTGAAAAGTTTCAGCGCTCGCTCGTCCCCGGTGTATTCGTAGTAGGCCATAAGGTTCGCGACGCAAAACAGATGACTGTTCAGTATTGTAGAATTCTTATTTTCAGTCACCACTGCCAAAAGCCAGCCGTCCTGATTTAGAACAGGAGAATTTAAGCCGTTGAATACTTTTTTGGAAAATTCTAGGTATTTGTAATCACCTGTTTCATTGTATTTTTTAGCAGTCACAAGCATAGCCTTACTCTGACCTTCACAGCCATACCAAGGCGCAGATATTTCAGAGTAAAAGTCCCAATTGTAGTTGTAAGGTATCAAATAGTAATCTACATGGTCTTCATAGTTACTACTGTCAAGGAACCAGTCAGCATTGTCAACAAAGTTAGGATTGTAGACTTTGCCTATATTAAGCCCAAAGAGGTTTTTGTAATCCACCATCGTGTTATTGTTTGCATCACTTAGATATTCAATATCAGACCATTCTGTTTCGTTCCATCCATTATTGTTGACTGTTGTCGAGTCAGTCGCAGCGGCGTCTCCGTCATCATTGTTGTCTAAAGTTTGTTTTTCAGAACTAGATATGTTTTCTAAAACAGAAAGCAAAAACTCCGAGCTTAATTCTTGAATTTCCCAATTAGAGTGATAATTTATGCTGGTATGATATATAGTATCATTATATGTAAGAAAAGAGCCCTTACTGTAAATCTCTTGTGAATGAGCTATCAGTAGAATGTTATTTAGTGCCGTAATAATCGTGAGCGTCAGGACTAACCATATCAGTCTTGAAAAAAGGACATTCATTGTCAAGCTTATACTTACTGTCCTAGTTGAAAGATTTAACTTAACATACAAAAAAAACGTTAATTACTTTATATTTGAGCTTAAAACTAAACAACTGACGCTACAAGACGACAGCTTTCCTGTAGATTAGTAGTCAAACTATAATTGTATTTATTGCCCAATTTTGTACTAATAATTGAATTCGTAACTGGCAACCCAAGAGGCTTTCTTTAAAGTTGTAGGAATGTATTGTATAAGTTGTAAACCAATTGTTGAGAACCAGCTCAAAGATGAAAAAGGAGTTCTAAGCATCAAGTTTGATTACCTAACAGACAGTATAATTGTAGAGTTTGACCCCACTGTTTTAACGAAAGAAGATATAAAAAATAGTTTGGACAAATCAGGATACAAATTTGTCCGGTTAGCGAACAGAGGTTTTTGAAATTAGGAAATGGACTATCCGTTTATCAGATTATCCGTCGCAAGTTTTTATGCTCGGTCTTTAAGATGTTTTGGTTTGTACCTTCCAAGTAGTATCGAGTTACTTACCACAGTTACCGAACTCATTGCCATTGCTACTGCAGCCAACATTGGTAACCAACCAAATATTCCTACACCGAGTAATGGAACCAAAGCTCCTCCAGCGATTGGTATCAATCCTGTGTTATATGCAAAGGCCCAAAACAGATTCTGCTTTATCTTGCTAACTGTCTTTTTTCCAAGTTCTAGGGCTATGGAAACATCTCTAACATCACCTTTTATTAGAATAATGCCTCCAGTTTCCTTTGCAACGTCAGTACCTGAACCTATTGCAATTCCCAAGTCTGCTCTTGCCAATGCTGGTGCATCATTAATTCCATCTCCCACCATGGCAACTATCTTTCCATCTGACTTTAATCCTGAAATCACTTGTTCTTTTTGCTGAGGAAGAACCTGAGGTATCACTCTATCAATACCAAGTTGAGACGCAATGGACTTCGCAGTTCTTTCGTTGTCTCCTGTAAGCATTATGACTTCCTTGCCCCTGGATTTTAAATCCTCAATTGCCTTTCTGGCACTGTCCTTTATTGTGTCAGCAAGTGCCAGAATTCCCGATAGCTTTGAATCTATCGCCACCAGGACTGCAGTCTTTCCCGTATTTTCGAGCTCTTTCAGTTTTGATTCAACTTTTTCAGGAATTGGCAGACCGTTTTCCGTCATAAGCTTTCTAGTTCCTACTAGAATGATATGACCTTGATATGTTGCTCTTAATCCTTGACCTGCAATTGCTTCTGAGGACTCTGGGTTTGGAATCACATTTTCTTCTTTACCTTTCCTAACTACTGCCTGTCCTAACGGATGTTCTGAGCCAGCTTCTGCAATAGCTGCAAGTCTCAGGAGCTCCTTTTCTCCAATTCCAGATTCCGAAATGGTATGAATATCAGTAACGGACGGCTTGCCTTCAGTTAATGTTCCCGTCTTGTCAAAAACTACAGTTTGTACTTTACTCGCAATTTCCAGATATTCTCCGCCCTTAAATAATATCCCATGCTCAGCGGCTTTACCAGAACCCATCATTAATGCCGCAGGCGTTGCAATTCCAAGGGCGCAAGGACACGCAATAATCATTACCGAAACAAAAGCCAGAAGACTGTAGGTAAATCCTATTTCACCTATAAGGAACCATCCCAAACCAACCCCTATTGCTGTTATCACTATTGCGGGAACGAAATATTTTGCTACTTGGTCAACCATTCTCTGTACCTGAGCTTTACCAGTTCTAGCTTCCTCTACTAGATTTACTATTTGTGAAAGTACAGTATCCTGTCCAACCTTTGTGGCCTTGATTTTCAATAATCCTGTCTTGTTTATAGTAGCACCGATGACCTCATCACCTTTTGTTTTGTCAACAGGGATACTCTCACCAGTTACTGCTGATTCATCTAAGGTTGAAGCTCCCTCAATTATTATTGCATCGGTTGGAATACTCTCTCCAGGTCTTACTATCAATATATCCTCCCCTTTTATTTGTTCGATTGGAATCTCTACTTCTTCCTCAAGTATTTGTCCAGAAGTACTCTTTATCTGACGCATCACTTTAGCTGTGCGAGGCTGCAAATCAAGTAATTTTCTCACAGCGTCGGAAGCCTTCTCTTTTGTTCTTGTTTCAAGTAGTCTGCCTATAAGTATCAAAGTAATAATTACAGCAGCTGTTTCAAAATATACAGAATTAAATGGGAAGAAGTCTGGAGCAATCGTTACTGCTACACTGTATAAATAAGCTGCTGATGTTCCAATTGCTATTAGCGTATCCATATTTGATGCTTTTGCTTTTATGCCGTCCCAAAATCCCTTATAGAACCTCCAGCCTACCCAAAACTGCAATGGCGTAGCTAATACGAACATTATGTAGCTCGAATTATGCATCAAGCTCATAGGAAGGAAATGACCAAATTGTGCAGGTAGCATGTGGGGCAGACTCAGAAATACAATAGGAATTGTTAGAGCAATACTTATTGCTACCTGGATTTTTAATTTCTTGAGTTCCTTTTCTGGTTCTCTAAATTCGTTTAGACATTGGGTACTGCAAAAGAAATATTCCTTGCCATTCATTGTGTATCGAATGGAATCAGGTTTTTCTTCCACATACATTCCACATACAGGGTCTTTTGCCATACTTTATAGTAAAACATATGAAATATAACAATAGGACTTTACAAATGTAAAATTCAATATTGTCGTCTCTAAATTCCCTCTGCATTGGGAATATGCCGGACAAATACGAAGTAGAATTTAGTGAATATTGTAAGTTAGTAAATAAGAGAGACTGTATATGATAATAAGTCATTAAATACGGTTCTATTCAGATATAATCATGGTCGGGGACCAGACTGAGGATACTAACTCCAAGGATTTAACAAAAAATGAAGATGACATTGTCGAAAGAAGTGTCCTGGCGCCTTTTTCGTTTGGCTATGTGGAAAAAGAATTACGAAAGAAGAACTTTGGAATTCTTACCACAATCACTCCACAGGGGAGACCTCATTCAGCTGGTGTAGTCTACGGTCTAGCACCTGTTAATCAGCCTTTTGCCCTATACCTTGTGTCAAGACCAGTTTTAAAGAAGTTAAGAAATCTAAAGAACAACCCAAACGTATCATTTGTCGTACCATTCCCCCATCTTTTGTTTAGGACGATACCTCCAGCATGTATTCAATTTCAGGGAAAAGCAGAGATAATCTCGTTTAGTAATCAGATTGCGTTGAAAGCATTCCGAGATTCGATTGTTTTGCGGCGCAGTATACAGCATAGTATAGGGCTAGGCGAAAGCATCTTTATTAGAGTCGTACCAGACAACAAGATCTTTTGTTTTGGGGTCGGAGCAAATATCTGGGATTTTTTACTACCATCGAAAAGAGAGAACATTAGAAATTTATATGTCACCGTTCCACAAGATCGGTTTCAATCTAAAAATTAACAGCAGCCAAGTTCTTAAATATGCCATGAATGCAAACCTGGCAATCCTCACAGCTTCGCCAAATTGATTTGTATGACTTTGGGGCATCAACGGGAATCATTATTGGACTCGAAAAGAAGAGCAATCTAAGAAGGACAGATGATGCAGGATACCCTGTTTTCACGAGCGTTTGAATACAAACAAGTTTATTCCAAATTCTTTACGAGTCTTCTTTTTTTGACGACAATACAACAAAACTTAATGGCTTGCGATAGAGAATACTCGAAACTTACAATAAATTTACAATTTAGGAACTTAATATTTTAATAACCTATTGTAAACGGTATGCTATGATAAAAAGAATAGGTACGGCTCTTCTAATTATGTCCTCAATATCCTCTCTCCATTTGTTTGGATTGTCAAATTCAGCTTCGGCACAGAATATGACTAATCAGATGGCCATGGATAATACAACAGTCCCTTCACATGAAAAGCACGTTTTGGATAAACTTATTGTTGCACAAAATGTTCCCCTAAGCGGGAAGTTGACTGATGGTGATTATATCCTGTTGATGGATTTGACACCTTTTGCTACTAGTGTGGAAGGACACAATCATATTGCGTCAAAAATTCCATGCACCAGAGAAGCTCTTCCAGAAGTAACAATATTTGCAGGAGTCGCTCCAAACCTGAAATCTTTAGACCTTGGAAAAGCAATCAATAATGGTACACTTAATGGTAAAAACCTAGATTTGTCTGATGAGGGCAAATCATGTCTGTATCATACAGATTTACCCAACGGCGTCACTGACATTGGCCTTATTAATACGTCAAATCGCACAATAGATTTTGATACAGGTGGTTATTCCGTAACCTTTTCTATACACGGTACTGCAGCACAGCATCTTGCGGCTAATGAAGCTGAAAAATAGTCTAAGAAAAATTAGACTTCTTGACTCCTGCGACTAAGTCCCATTATGCCACCTACTAATCCAAGTATACTGCCTAGTCCGAAACCACCGATGGCTAAGAGGCTTACAAGAGACCCAAGGACTATCAAGAAACCCCATAACCTGGTTCTTGGTTCTTTGTACATCTTGTACGACGCAGACATAACCAATCCACCCATTAAAACGGATATGGTTGCCACAATAGCCGTTAACCATCGAGGATAGGTGAACATGTACATATGCCATTCTCCACCCATCATTAACGTTGAGCCATACCAACTTAGCATTGCAAATAACATTAGTCCACCAAAGACAATGAAAGTGCCAGCAAGCATAGAAAGAATTACAGCAAGCGGGACGTTACTAGAGTTGATTTCCTTCATCTATTTCACTGCAACTTATATTCCTATTATGAGAATATAACGATATAGAGTACTGTGCAATGCAAAATCAGTTTGTACATGATTATGTGTGTAGAATAATTTCAGAATTAGAAGATACATTTGTCTCGTTTCCCTGAACAGATATATTCATACAGTATGAAATACAAAGCCTATATCATGATATCAAAGATTTTAGTTCCGCATGATGGTACTGAGATGTCGGATAAGGCTCTTGAAAGAGCCGTTGAATTAGCAAAAGCTTTCAATGCTCAACTTATATTGCTAAACGTCATAGAACAAATACCTATTCCACCCTCTATAATGTTGGGAAGCGACCCTGTTCTAATAAAGAAGGCCCGAAGAAGTGTAATGAGAGGTTTGGAACAAGGTTGGAATAAATTGGTAGAGATAAAAGGACATGAGTTAGAAAAAGACAAAGTGAGTACGACTTCTGATTGTATAGTTGGTACGGCAGCTGACCAAATCCTTCGCTATGCAAGAACTAACAAAATCGATATAATAGTCATGGCAAGTGCAAGATTGAAAGGACTTTCCAAGATAAAGGCCCTTGGCAGCGTTACCAGAAAAGTGTCAGAAATGGCTGATTGTCCTGTATTGATAGTTCACTAGGGGAGCTTTTTTGTAAATCCTAGATAATAGTTCGTTACGTAAGAACAACTTAATTATACAGATGAAAATCTAGACGGAAGAGTCCAGTTTGAGTCCAGCTTTAATTATTTGCTCTTTATTTTGTTCCTGTATAATGGTTCTAGCCTGATTATCCTTAATCTTTAATCTTTTCAGTAGGGATGAGTTGGCGATAACAGAAATAGAGCTTAAGGCCATTGCGGCAGCTGCAACCATAGGACTAAGCAATCCTATCGCCGCTATGGGTATTCCTCCGCTATTGTAAATGAGAGCCCAGAAAAGATTTTGTTTTATCTTGTTCATTGTCGCTCTGCTCAGTCTAATTGCTCGTGCGACGTCCATGATGTCATCTTTTATCAGAATTATTCCTCCCGTTTCTTTTGCAATGTCCGAACCACTGCCAATCGCTATCCCGATATCTGCTTGTGCAAGAGCAGGGGCATCGTTTATTCCATCTCCTACCATAGCCACGATTTTTCCTTTTGACTGCAAATTCTTTATTACATTGGCCTTTTCCCCGGGAAGGACACTTGCTATAACATTATTAATTCCTACTTTCTGAGCAACAGCCTCGGCCGTTTTCTCATTATCTCCTGTTAACATGATAGTTTCAATTCCCAACTCAGTTAGCGCCTTTATAGCGGCAGGGGATGATTCCTTTACAGTATCTGCAACAGCAATCAATCCGACAATGACTTTACCCTCAGCAAGTATCATTACAGTCTTACCTTCGGATTCCAACTTCGTCATTTTTTGTTCTATCAAATCGGTTGGAATTTGGAATTTTTGTACCAGTTTTCTGTTCCCAAAAAAAACTTTTTTGTTACCTACTACAGCTCTTACTCCCATTCCTGAAACTGCCTCAAATTCTCTTAAATTCTCTATCACAAGTTTTTTGACTCCAGCCATACCTACGATGGCCCGTGCAAGTGGATGTTCTGAACCACTTTCCACAGATGCTGATATTTTTAAAACGTCCTCACTGGCATAACCATCAAAAGGTACAATATCAGTAACAGATGGTTCTCCTTTAGTAATAGTTCCTGTCTTATCTAGTACAACAGTGTTTACTTTTTGAGAACGTTCCAAATATTCTGCACTTCTTATCAGAATTCCTGCTTCAGCCCCTTTTCCAACACCTACCATTAGTGCAGCAGGTGTTGCAATCCCAAGAGCACAAGGACATGCTATTATAAGAACCGCGATAAATGATAGGAGACCTAAGATAAAATTTCCCAGTACAATATACCAAATAAGAAAAGATGCTACTGCTACTGAAACCACAGCGGGTACAAATTTTGCAGAAACAGAGTCAACCAATCTTTGAATACGTCCGGTGGATGATTGCGCCTCCTCTACGATGTGGACAATTTGCGAGAGTGCAGTTTCAGCGCCCACCTTGGTGGTTTTAATTCTTAGAAGCCCCTGTTTATTTACAGTAGCGCCAATTACCTCATCGCCTATCTTTTTATCGACAGGAATGCTTTCTCCAGTTATCATTTTCTCATCAACTGCGGAATTACCATTAACTATTATACCATCAGTTGGAATCTTTTCTCCGGGTTTTACTATAAGAATATCGTTCACCGCAATATCTTTTGACTGAATTTCCGACTCTACACCGTTGCGCTCGACTCTTGCCATCGAGGGTCTCAAATCTAGTAGCTTTCTAACAGAAGCCGAGCTTCTCTTTTTTATTGCCTCTTCCATAAATTTGCCCAAAAGTACAAAAGCAATGATTACGGCCGAAACTTCGAAATATACATCCCTCTCTTTGACTGGAAACAAACCTGGAAAGAATAGTACGACTGTGCTGTAAATATAGGCAGCTAGAGTACCTACCGCAATAAGCAAGTCCATATTTGCAGTGCGTTTTTTGATTGCCTCATACGCGCCTACGTAAAATGTCCATCCACCAATGAACTGGACTGGTGTGACTATAATGAAAAGTAACAATCCCCATGTTAAAAATGGAATGTTGGGAATCGGTGCCCAAGTTATAGCAACGGCTCCAAATGCTAATCCCAGGTAAAGTGCTCCACGAATAATAGCGAGAATTAATGCTCCTGTGGCAGCCACATACATTCTTTTTTTTAGTTTAGAAAGCTCTTTTTCGGGATTAGCAAAGGTTTTCATACAGTTTGAACTGCAGAAGTAAAATTGTCTGCCCTCGATATCGGCTTTTAGCGCAGTCTTATCATCGACAACCATCCCGCAAACAGGGTCTTTTGCCATACCAATATAGATAGATGGAGGAAATATAACAATAGTAGTTTACAAACGTAAAATATCCTCTTGATATAATTTGGGGTTTTTTATTATCTATAATTTTATTACTGCCGTGTAATTATTTTTAGAAATGTCCACTTTGAAAAAGTTTAACAGGAAAAGGCTTCTGTTGTTGAGGTAGTTAACATTAGATAGGACAACTGTCGAAGATAACAGTGTAACGGATATTAGGCATGTTGCTTATATTGTCATGGCAATTAATCTGGCCTTTTAGAATATCGACTAAAGCAGGCTTGCTTAATTGATCGGAATGTGATTACCTTGAGAACCTCAACCACAAAAAGGCTAAAAATAATGATTATTGAAGATGAGCCAGATATTTTGAATCTTTATTATGACTACCTTTCGAGGATAGGACATAAGGTAATAAACAGATACCTCAACGGGGACACTATAATTACTGATATCCAAAAGGAGGCCCCCGATATTTACTTGATAGACTATAGATTGCCTGGTAACAAGAATGGAATTGACGTGGCGATAGAAATATTAAACAAATTTCCTGAAGCATCAATTCTGTTCATCACTGCTCATGAACCTTTGCGCAGTGAAATATCAAAATATCCAGAGTTGCGAGCTAAAAATATAATGGTTTTAATGAAACCAATAAAACTGAATCGAATTGAAGAATCAATGTTATACCTAGTTAACAAGAAATGGAGCTGAGTTATCAGAAATATGAAAAATTTTTTGATTGAGTCAACTATTCGCGACTATTTGTGTTCATTCATTCTTAAGCAAAATAACGATTCTTAGATATACGCTTTCAATCCTTTATGAGGTTTATTGTACATTAATAGATCACAAAAATGACAAATGGTGGAACAAAAATGATGGGATATTTTAAACGGCCAAACACACTGGATAAACATATTGCAGAAAAAATCCATCAGTATACTTCTAAAGATTTGAAGAATATCAAAATTTTATTGTATAAAAGGTTATTAAAAACTCATCATTTAATACAAGATTACGGGTTAAAAGTTGGTTGAAGAAGAATCAAGCGCTGACTCAAATTCAAAACAAAGTTCCTGTGTATACGCAATGTCTCCTAATAGGACTGTGGTCAAATAATATGCCTACTTCAGATTTGAGTGAGGTTACAAGAAGACAAAATGTGGATTTAGAGAGAGAAAAATCAGAGTTAACTCAGCTATACTCTGATTTACGCGAATCATTCGAAGCCATGAGCGAAGTAAATTGTAAGCTTCGAGCAGTCAATGAAGAACTTAGAATACGTAGTAAGGCACAAAAGGAATTTATCAATATTGCTGCTCATGAGCTCAGAACTCCAACTCAATCCATTATAGGATATTGCGAAATGTTACAGATGTTTCCCGGGGACAGTAAAGAGTATCTTGAAAGGCTGTCAAGAAATGCTGACCGTCTTTACACACTTATCTCTGATTTATTGGAAGCAACAAGTCTAGAGATGGGCATACTAAAATTATTCAAAGTTGACTTTGACTTAACCGATACGATTCGTGAAGTCGTCAGTGATATAAAAAAGAAGCCTTATATAGCAACCAAATATGATAGAGAGGTTAAAATAAAACCAAATATCAAATTAGCACTTAAATCCCATCAAATTGTTGTTCATGCAGATAAAGAAAGGATTGTTCAAGTCTTATCCAACTTGCTAGATAATGCAATCAAGTTTACCAATTTTGGGACAATTATGGTTTCAGTAAATTTAGATGTCAATAAAATCGTTAAAATAAGTGTTAAAGATAGCGGAAATGGTATAGACCCTGAAATCAGACCAAAACTCTTTCAGAAGTTTAGTACATTATCAAATATGGGTACAGGATTAGGTCTGTTTATTTCAAAATATATAGTTGAAGCTCATGGGGGTTCAATTTCTGGTAAAAATAACAAACCTGCCTCCGGTGCCACGTTTTCATTTACATTGCCTACTCTTACTAAAAAGAAAGACATGAGTAGGAAGAAATAAGACATGTATCGGGTTTTAAACCCTTGGACAATTAAAGTATGATTCTCAAACAAGAGCTTAACGATACTGATTACAATTGTTCGCTCTTATACCTGCGTTTTGCTTCCTCCACTCTCTGTTCGAAAGATACTTTATGGTTGTTGACATTATCTCTTTTTGAAGAGCTCTCCTCCAGCCCCAGTTTTTCATAAAGAAGATTTACTAGCCTCCTTTCTACAATAGTCCTACCGCCGTCAATTGCATGCTCTAATGCTTCATCCAACGCTACAGGATTGTTCACTGTTTTTGTTAATCGAATTGAGTATTTTGCTTCCAAATAATCTGTTACTATTTTCGATACAACAACACCTAATATTTTAAGGGCTTCGGTTGTTGCCTGAGCAAAAGCTTCTTCAAAGGAAATTTTCTTAGACATGGGTATTACCTAAGTTTAGAATTGCTAGTATTCCAATAATGGATAGATTTCTAGATGGTGTTTTCATATTACCAACTACTGGGATTTCCTTTGTCCTCTCCGAAGGCGTCCTTTCTTCTTTTTCTTAGAAATTAGCTGGAAATCTAAATCAGCCGTCCTTTTTTCACGTTCTTTGGATTGCTTTTCCTGTATTTTTTTCTCTTTATCCAAGTAGCGTTGGTAGACTTTTTGGGCAATTCCACTCATGATACCATGATACTCACTCATCGTACCTACTATCTTAAGTCCAGTCTTACTTTGAATAATAAATTGCAGAATGGAATGGTCATGATTAGAAGCTCTCATTTTGAGTATCAACATAGACCGCTTCAATTCGGCATCTGCCTCTACGTATCTCAGAAGGATGATGTTATGAAAAATAGAAGATACGCCAAAGGAACTGATATTAAGCCCTGATTCTTGGTCTGTAAGAATGGTAAATATTGGAGTTATTCCATAGCTTCCCATCAAATTAACTAGTCGTTTCGTAATCAAGTACATTTCTTGGCTATACAAATGCTCGAAAGTGGACAAACCATCAATTACTATGCGAGATGGTCTTGTAGCTTCAATGTGTGAAGTCAATTCAGAAATGAATGCGTCTGGGCTTTGATTTTCCGGCGTCCATGAAATTAAGTGGAGTCCCTTCTTTTCCAATTCTTTCATATTAAATTTAAGGGATTCACCCAGACTTCTTATTTCAGCAGGTGATTCTTCAAGGGAACAGAACATACTGGGTTTACCCTCAAGAACGGCCTGTACTGCAAATTGGAATCCAAAGGTTGTTTTTCCGGTACCAGATGCTCCAGCCAATATAGTCGTACCGCCTTTTAAAAAACCCCCTTCGACTCTCTCATCTAGACCCGGAATTCCGGATTTGATTCTCTCATGTGTAGTTGGATAAGTCATCCTGATAGGTTGTTTTGGATAGACAACCATGCCTTTGTCTCCGATGAGCGAGACATGAGCCTCCCTGTTTATTGAAGTAGCCCTCATTTTTACTACCTTAATAGTGGCTGGGATTGCATCAGTACTACCATACTCAAGTTGTATTATGCCATCTGCCACGAATTCTTCCATCCCAGATCCTACATTTGGGCTTCCTATGGGAACTTCAGTTATCAACATATTTGTTATGCCCTCCGCTCTCAGCATTTTACCTAAAACAACATGTAGGGTAATTCTGGCCTCGTTGATGTTATCAAAAGCAAGCATTATTGCTGAAAAAGAATCGACAACTATTCGTTTAGCTTCGATACCTCTGCTTACAGCTAATACTTCCTCGAGTGCATCCCCTATACCTTCCTTCGTAACTGAAGCAAAGTCTAGGAATGCAAACTTGTTATCTCTATCAAAGTCTGCTAATTTCATTCCAAACCTGCTAAAATTTTCATAGAACTGCTTTTTCGACTCACTAAACGAAACGTATACCGCTGATTCACCTTTTAATAGTCCTTCATATAGGAATTGTGTAGTAAGAATAGTCTTACCAGTGCCGGGATTACCTGCCACTAAAACTGTAAAACCTTTTGGTATTCCACCCTCTATAAGCGCATCCAAGCTAGTGATACCTGTAGAGATGCGTTCTAACGTCATGTCTAGACGATGATAGCCTAGCAGATATAAGATTTTTCTAACTAGCCTCACCTTTCAAGCATGTATGTCTCATTATCATAATTTAGCTCGTCCTTTTAATAACAGGTCTCGAGTGATTCCAAATTGATTGAATTCCGTAAAAAGGATTATTTTCATAAATTAAACCACTTGCACTCAGAGGAACTTAAGATCATAACAAAACCAAACAGTAAAATAATGTGGAATAGACGGAGTGCGTTCATCAGTCGGTATTAGCGTCGTGAGTTTCGTTTTGGGACGTACCGTCTTCTTCCCCATGGTCATCTTCTTGACCATGATCTTCACCTTCAGAAAGCTCCTCTTCCTCTGCCAAGTTTAACTTGAACATGTAACTAAGTAAAGGCGTAATTTTTTCATCCACTACTTTGTCAATTTCTTCGAAGGCGCTCTTGCTATCTATCTTGCTTTTTAGTGTATTCAAAGAGTCTGCCAATTGACTGGAGTTCGAGTCACCAGTTGGTTTAATTTCACTGTATAGTTCTATCACTCGAGAGACAGCTGCTTGTGCACTTTGATAGTCAGCCACATTGACAATACTCGCGGTTTCATTGTTCTGGTTTTCTGTATGCTCTGAGGAAGTGGCATTACTTCCGTTCTCATCATGGCCCTCTTCCGCCATACCGAGTGCACTACCGTAATGTTCCAGACCTTCCCCAACCAAATCATTTACAACTAGAGCCTTGACAGTAACATTATCGAGTTGTTCCTTATCTATTCTCGCGCTCACTACTTCAGACAGTATATCATTGATACTACTAACCTTGGTATTAACATCAGATTGTGCGGGAGAACTGGATTCAATCGCATTAATAAAATCAGTCATAGTTTTATTAAGTTCGTCAGCCACTCGCGAATTTCTTTCCTTGATTTCTTTTGTATCGTTTGCTGTAATGTGCTCAGTTAAATGGTCAGTATGTTCTTTGGCATTGGTAGCATTAGAGACAGCTTGGTCAGCTGCCAATTTTAATTCTATTTTTGTCATTTCAACACCGGCCAGGAAAGGTGCACTTTCATCTCCAGAAAAAGTATGGCCTAATACATTGTTTGCATTCAATATAGATCCAACTAGCAATAACATTAGCGGTATAGAAAAATGCAATATTGTTTTCATTTTGAATTTTTAATAGTCAACATAATAATAGTATTGTGGTACACCAATCAAATGGTGTATGATTCTATTGATAATAATTTTGAAAAATAGCGAGATTAGCATACGGTGTAGAGTTATGTTTCTTTGCTACATCAAGTCTAAATAATGCGGATACACACAGACTAGCGCCCCTAAATGAAGCGTTTCGGTGATAAAAGACATTGTCGTACAGACAGATACAGCAGCATGGAATTCAAGAAAAGTCCATGAGTATGGTTACTAATGGAGGATAATTCAGCTACACGGAAGCAACTTGAGATATACCTACCACAAGTAACACCATTTAATCAAGCAAGTGAATTTCTTGGGCTAATATCAGCAAAGGATCAAGAGAACGCACCGCCTTCATTTTCATTTCATTTGACAATTTAGCACTAAAACCAAAATATCCAAAAGCACATAATGTAGTGCATTCGTCGAATGTACCAGAGTTGATATTAACTCGGGCGAAGTTATTTGTCTTGCTAGCAGTTTTAGGTGCTACGATTCATTAATGGATTGGGGACTGTTTCTTGCAGCCC
>DATIFZ010000020.1:0-19000 GCA_035454925.1 Nitrososphaeraceae archaeon | reverse complement strand
ACTCCTAGAGATAATAGGAGGCTTGGCTATATTATTGGGCGTATTAACAAGAATCACTTCATTATTATTGATTATTGAAATGACAGGCGCAATAGGGTTCGCCAAACTGTCTAAGGGATTTGTCGGCGGATATGAATTTGAACTGCTTTTGATATCAATATGCATTACTCTAGTTCTTGTTGGTCCAGGATGGATATCCATTGAAAATTATATCCTAAAAAGGGAAATATTCCCTAGAGGGAAACAACTACATCAAGAATTGCTCCGCAATTAAAAGAAAATAATTAAATTTAATTTTTTCTGTATTGAATTAAACTAATAACAAAAATAAATTATCAGAACTTTCATTAGAGAAACTTTGTATAGGAATTATATATTACATAATACAATACATACTGCCTTGCCTTCATGAAGATGATAACCCCCATTTTTCACGTACCTTTTCCTCAACTTTTGAAAAAACAAATCTGTCAAATAGTAAACCTACTCCGAATATAACAATCATTGTTGCTATTATCTGACTCATGTTAGAGAACTCTCTTCCGATAGCTAAAATATATCCTAATCCCAGTCCAGTAGTAATCAACATTTCTGCGCCGATTAAAGCGTGCCAAGCGAAAGACC
Source organism: Nitrososphaeraceae archaeon (assembly GCA_035454925.1). Classification (GTDB taxonomy): domain Archaea; phylum Thermoproteota; class Nitrososphaeria; order Nitrososphaerales; family Nitrososphaeraceae; genus TA-21. The sequence continues at coordinate 18,376 of DATIFZ010000020.1, read as the reverse complement.
AAGTTTGTCTCAAACCCATTATTAAGGAAGGAGCCGATGCAGGAATCATTACATACCTGAATAGCAATATTCCGCTAGCTCCCATATTCCTGGCTGCATGTAAGTATATGGGCGGGATATTTCTGATTCCACCATAGGTAGAATTCATTACTGAGAATACTGAATTCATCACAATAACGAAAAGGATTCCAAAATCATTGAATCCAATAAGTAGAATAGCAAATGGTACCCATGCTATACTTGGAAAAGATTGAAGTCCTAAAGCAAACGAACTCATAGTTTTTCCAAACTGTTTGAATCTAACCATAACTAGTCCGATGCATCCACCAATCAACACTGAGATTACGAATCCAATAAATAATCTCCAAAGAGTGATTGCGATTCCATATATCAAAGTATTTTCGGAGACCAAGTCTACAAACGATTGGGCAACCATCGCTGGGGAGGGCAGAGATACACGTGGCCAAATTTCTAGTGAAAATACAATTTGCCAGATAATCAGAAATGCTGCTATAAATAAGAATATACTTAAAACGTCCTTCACGTTATAGTTCATCTCTTTTTTTGAATTTTCGTGATTATCCATTTCAGAAAACCCTTCTATTAATCGCTCCCCTGAGATTAAGTCCATTCGTTATAAAATTCAATCGTGATTGGATTGTAGTTGCCACAATTTTAATTCTTTTAATAATTATGGAAATATATTGGTTTCAATACTAAAATCTTACCCACTTTTTGCTTTTGATCCTATTAGTAAGTAATCTTGTGTTTAATAACGATGAGAAACTGAATATACTCGAAAATGCTAGGATAACCTCAGCAAGCAGGAATGAAGTTTTTCTCCGAATGCAATTTTCAGAACTTCTAATACTTAGTGTTTCAATGATACTCAAGTAGGAACCTGCATCAGGACTTGATTTATCGCACTCTCAAATACAGAATAGGGCTGAGCGCCTACTATTTTTAGAGGCATTTTTCCCTCTGAAATTAATATGAAAGTAGGAGTGCTTGTTAAACCGATACTTCTTGCCAAATTGTCATTTATAGCAACTAAATTTTCATATTTTTTGGAATCAAGGCACGCTGAAAACTTGTTTACATCCTTAATCCCTGCGTAAACTGCAAACTGGGTCAAACTATTCTTGGAAACCCAATCTACGTTTTCACCCTTTGAATTTCTGTATACTTCATCGTAATAGGGCCAATATTTCCCTTGTTCTGCAGCACAATAAGATCCAATGGCAGCTAGTGTGGATAACTTGTCTGACGGCCTATCATTTATCACAAAATCTTTGAACATGAAATTAATCATGCCTGTTTTGACATAATTGTTAACAATTAGATCCTTGGTTTCTTTATGAAATCTTGCGCAATACTGACATTGGTAATCTCCAAATTCTATCAAAGTCACGTTCGTTTTACTCGTTCCTAATGCTGATGCATTTTGAACTATTGGTTGGAGAAGCATATTTAAAAGCTGGTCGGAATTTTCTGGATTCTTGGGTGCGTTATTATGTCCCATAGTCAAAAAAGCAGTTGCGGAGCCTCCAACTAATACTACACCAAAAATAATAGCCCATATCAGGGATTTCATCTTAAACTTCTTGGGAGCTGATTTTTTGACCTTTCGTTTCAATATAGAATCCTGTGTTCTAGTCGCATAAAAACCATAGTAAAATTTGTTTACATAACCAATCGTATTGAGAAAAAATTGCGATTACCTGTTTTGCGAGACGTTTATCATATCCCAACACTTTCTGCAGAATTGTCCATCGATTTGCCATTTTGGCTTTGGATTATATCTGAAGAAACCTATTTTTTTGCCGCACTTTACACAAAAATTGATTTTCGTTTGATAATCCAACTCTTTTTTATCATAGCATTTTTTGCATAGAGAAATATCAGTTTCCAAACCCCACTGCCATCTTGGATTCTTTTTTTGATCTCCGTCTATGATTGCATTACAGATGAAACATTGGTTTTGCCTTTGTTTAATTTTTGCTTCTTCTTCTTTCTGTTTGATAACAAATTCCTTCGTTGTTTTCATATGACAGTCACTGCAAAGAAACCCAGAAATGTTCCAGGATTTATCCGGTTTGTACTTGAATTTAAGATTCCTGTTGCATAGCGTACAGAATTGAGGTTTCCTAACTTGCAAACATTATTTTTTCGAGTATCTCGTAAAAAAATGTATCTTTGCATTCCTGATGCATACTGATACGCTCAGATATTTCAGCGGTTATTTTGTATCTGATTTAAAGACATTTTTGAGACATGTAAAACAAGAAAAATAATAATCAGTATTTATTACTCATAGGTTATGATGTGCAAATGATTACCAAACAATGTGATAATTGTGCTCCTAAAGGTAAGAATTTTTACTGTAATGCCTGTGACAAAACAGCTGAACTGTTTTATATTTATAGTTATTATAAAAATAGATTTTCGGAAAACACTTTGATGGGTAGAATGAAGGCTTTTACCTGGCATGATGTGTTGGAGTACGTAAGAAATAATTTTTTTCATAATCCTTCTGGTGAACTTGACATAAACTGTGAGAAAAACTTTGCATACCTTGAAGAAAAATTATCGCACAAATTATCATCTGACCGAAGCACTAACAAATCAGATTGTAATCATCCAATAGGATACAAAATTTATTTGAATAAAAATAATGAATCAATTGATGATACTCCAAAAGTAGATTTTTGGGACTTAACTTCAACCTAGCTTCAATCTAGGTTACCCGTATAGTGTCACTATTTACAGAATAATTTCAGAGTAATAACCGAACTAGATTATAGTGATATCTGCGAATTTTCATCTAAAGTCCTTGCATAAAAAAGTTTGAAAAGAGGGGAGGCATAATTCAAACTCCTATATCGATATATTAAATGTGATCATTCAGCATGAAAGGATATAATCTCTTTATTACCATATTTTGAAAATAATTCATCATACCTTTCATACTTTTGAGAAATTAAATTCCCATTGCCGTCATACATCTTTACAAAATTAGCGCGCATTATGATATTTCCCTGAAAATCGAAGAACCTAATACTATAACCGTTCATTCCGCTCTCTCTTTCTTCTATTACGAACTTTGCCATTGTTACATTCTCAAGATTCAAATGAATATGCCAAGGTTTATCGTCATTTCCGATTGTCAACCATTTGCCGCTTACGCGAACAGGTAAACCTCTTTCGCTTTTAACTTCACAGATCCCACTTCCACTATTTACTGAGAACATAATATTATCTATGTCGAGAATATCTGAAACTAATTCTTTCATAAGGTCATGAAACATAGATGAATATACTCGAATGTATTGTATTTCGCAGTCATTTATCCTTTCAGTAGGGTTAGAAAATTGAGCATCTTAATTATATGGTTTTCTATATGGTGTTTTTATAGGGTTCCTGAAGTTATAATTCTGATACATGATGCAGGGGCCATCAGAAATAAACCGCCAAGAATATGAATGGCAGATTAGTAACAAAGTCAAGGAGACGCATGACACATATACGTACACTTTATTGCCAGTTTCTGAATCACAAAAATTTTATTTTGAAATAGGTCAATTTGTAACTTTGAGCGCATTTCTAATAAGACCTACTGCATCAGGAGGAACTGAAGAGAATCTGGTTAATCGTGCTTATTCAATCGCCTCGTCACCATTAAGGGATTTTATTGAACTTACAATAAAGGAAGAAAAACCATATGGCTACATTAATCCTACTACAGGAAAATCAGATTCCTTTGCAGCTTATTTTAATGAACAGGTCAAGTTAGGAGATAGGTTCAAGTTGAAGCTGAATCCAAATAAAGAACATTTCTTATGGAAAGTTGCTTCCGGCATTGAAAAAAACTTAGCTTATTGGTCGGGTGCAAATGGAGCAGAATCTGCAAGAAGTTTGATCCAGTATTTGGAGGATAAGAACGATCCGGAATTTAATCTTGTTCTTTTCTATAGTAACTCAAAGCTATCAATTGATAATGCAAAGAAAGAATTCAATAGTACTAAACATCATCCTGTAGATACCTTGAACGTTATTTACTATAATTGGCTGATTGATATTGCAAAAAAGATTGAGAACCTCAAGGTGATTTTTACATTTACAAGAGAACAAGAAGTACCGATAACATCTCCTCAAGATGCAAGAATTATTTATAGGAAAGGAAGATTCTTCTTGAATCCCGACGGCTCTCCCGAAAGAACTTTGTTGAAATATGGCGGAAAAGTAGAGACAATGTTTAATCCGATATGCGGTAGTAGCTCGTTCATAAATGGGACAGTAATGTTACCAGATGGCAAGATAAATAGAGGAAAAGGAATATTACAAAATTTAGTGGAGCTTGAAGGAGTAATACCTGAAAAGATCGACAAAGAACAATTCTATTTACAACAAGTTGGAGCAAATCAGCAAGAAGAAAAATAATATAAATTAAGCTGAATATATCTGAATTGAATTACCCAACCGTTTAACCTTCACTTGTTTTCCATTATCTAATTAGGTATTTTACAATGTAGATATTGAAGTGTGTATTTTAAAAGATAGTTTGTTATATAATTGAGATATCAGGCTTTTGAAACTGGATACAGATTTTTGAATCGTTTTGATAAATGATTATTGAATAAATAATGTGAAGATTTAGCTATAAAATATTGAGCCAACAGTTATTTGTGTTGTATTTTAGAAGATAGCGACTTATGAATACGAACAAGAGAATGTCAATTGCTGTCATATTTCTCGCAGCAGCTATCATCTTTGTATCGTCAACTCCTATGACAAAAAATGCCTTTGCACAAACTATTGGTGAAGAAGAAGAAGAAGTAGCTCAAGTCAGCAACACGGGTAGCCAAAACTATGAAAATTTCCTGACTTGTTTGTCTGACGCCGGTGGGCAATCCAGTTATCCTGCAGGTAATCAAATAGTAAATTGCTTAGTAGAGAGTGGTTACGTACAAGGTAGCTCCAGTGCAAGTGCAAGTGCAAGTAACACAGAAGACTCTGTGGATCAAAACGAAAATGCTCAAACAAGTGTAGTTGATGACCAGAGTGATGATCAAAGCAATTCAGATGACCAGAGTGATGATCAAAGCAATTCAGATGACCAGAGTGATGATCAAAGCAATTCAGATGACCAGAGTGACGATTAAGAATAGATTAGCTGCACAACCAACTATTGAAAGCCCCCCATTCTTTCTTTTTTATTATCGAATTTTTTTATCGGGTAAAATATTGCATAATACTTGCTCAACCAGAATCGATGTAACTATTTGATTTGACTCAACAGTTATAATGTTCTATACTCGTTAAAATATGGTATAGTGGATCCTTTTCAACAAAATCATTTTAACAAATTACTGTCCGAAGGAAAGAGAATTCTGGTAATGTTCTATGCGGATTGGTGCCCTTTCTGTCAGAAATTCAAACGCACTTTTGAATCTTTTGTTAGTACTTCTGATAAAAAGATCAAATTTTATGCTCATATGATAAATGATGATCATGATCCTTTGTGGGATAGATTTTCCATTAATACTGTTCCCACACTTATCGCATTTGATGGGGATGAGATCATTTCTAGAAGAGATTCAAAAATGGGTGTTGGATTGAATAAGACAGACATTGATTCAATTCTAATAGAAATAGCAGGGAAGTAATTTCTTATTGTCCTTGATTTCCAAAGTTATGCTTTAAACAGCGATAAGGGTCAGTAAATAACTAACCTAGATTCGTCATTACAAGTACTACCCATGTTTTTGAAAGTAAATTTACTGGAGCGTACGATACTAGAAATTTTGTATCATTAATTGTTTCTGAACCAATTCCAGCTTTTCCAGATTTTCCACTTTTGAAGCTATTCAATTCTGTAAATGATTCAGATTTGTTTGACAAAAGAGAATTTAAATCACTAATTTTTGGTCCGTTGCCATCAGCAAATACTACTCTTATATCGTCTGGGAGATTCAAAGATTGAAGCTTGTGATCAAATTTACTAAGATTCAATATTCTACTCCATATCCCTAACAACGATTGGTTTTTTGTGAATAAATTGGAACTGAAATAAGTGCTACTTTTTCGCCGATTGACGATGATATTATTGAATCGCCCGAAAATGCTTGTTTCGTCTCAAGAGCTCCTTTATAATACTCTCTGAACGCAAGGTTATTTCTACTGAGATCTAATTGACGAATGTAGGGCTCTTCCATATACACATCACCATTAGGTATCAGGAATGTAATTGCCTCTAAAGTATCAGAATGCTGAAAAATGTTATCTGCTATTTGTCTTTTCTTAACATCATCACTATCTGCTATTCCATGTAGACTATTATTAATTTTACTTGCGAATTCGACGTTGCTAACATCTGGAATCACACTTGTTAGTTTTATTATTGAAGCTGATTCGTTAAGATAATTCACCAAATTATTAGATAAAATATTTGTTAAAGTACCATTACTTGCCAAATCATAGATAGAGGAATTGATACTTTTACTACTATCTTGTGCATAAACAGCACTGGAAGCTTGAGGTGAAATTGTATGAGTGACATTCACGATGGCAATAGTAATTGAGGCTAACAAAATCACGGTAATCACTCGACGTATACTTTACAGAGTGTATAATAACATCAATATGATTTTTAAGTTTGAATGGCAGGTTCCTAATAAATATTGACTACAATAAACTACGATGTCTTTTCAATTAGCAACGGTGTATGAATTCTCAAATACTTCGTACCCTTTCTTCACAAATCTTCAAATAGCTCTTGTCTATATCAAATCCAATGAATGAAATACCTAATCTTAGTGATGCTAGTGCAGTTGAACCTATCCCGACAAATGGATCCATTACTACTTTGCACTTATTGTTTCCATGCAATTTGATACACATTTCAGGTAGTTTAGTCGGAAAAGTAGATGGATGTGGTCTTTGTTCTTTATCCCAAATAGTTTCATAAGGAATGAACCAAGTGTTACCACGGTCTCGTAGATCACGTGTAGCCCTATTCCAGCGACCGATATTTGATTTGTCTTGGTAAGGTACGCCGATAGCTAGTTTGTCCAATTTAACATCGCCCTTCTTAGTGAAATGAAAGATGAACTCAGAACAATCATTTAGAAATCTATCGCTGACAATTGGCTTGAAATGTCCAACGGCAATGTCTGAAATTATGGATGGGTAGCTTCCTACATCAGATTTTGGTATGGCAATAGATTTTACCCAAACGATGACATTTTGTAATTTAAAATACTTCCTGAGGACGCTCACGGCATCAAAAGGAATCCAAGGGTCCGAAGGTTTGCTTCCAATGTTTATAAAAAAAGAACCGTCATCAGAAAGAACTCTTTTTATTTCAGCACCAACACTGCTCAGGAATTTCAGGTATTCTTGTCTGGGTAGGTCATCTTTATAGTGATTGTACTTTATGCCAATGTTATATGGTGGAGAAGTAACAACAACATCAATGGTTTTATCCAGTAGATGATTCTTAATTCCACTGACACAGTCGCCAAGATATAACCTTACAAACACATCCTTGCTAATAATTTCAGCAAATTTTAGTGGTATCTCTTGCTTAATTTGAATTCAACTTCTATTTCAGATATTCTAAGCGTAAGGGATCTGAGAATGCGTTGAATAGTGAACAGTAGAAGGATAACAAAAATTCTGTCAATTACATTAGGTATTTTTCAGATCAATACAAGATCGTCCACGGATGTTATCATGACAACTGCTTTATTTCCCCCTAGATTTTTCTTCATTCTGCCTACCACCTCGTCTACGTCAGAAGAATTTACGACTGTAGCAATTACTTTCCTAGAATTGTACGAAAGTTCAACAGTTCCACTTCCTCTTCCAGAAGCGACTCTTTCCTTATCTTTAGTTACTCCCTTTACATCATATATTGTTGCTTCGAGATTCAATTCCTTCAATGACGAAATAATATCGCTAACATTTTCGGCTTTAACTAGTACAGCAAGTCTCTTCATGGTTCGCGATTCTTTTCCAGGCATTTCTGCGTATGTTACCTCAAATGGCAAGCTCGTATTGTCTTTACCCATTTCCTAAGTTTATAGACGCCAAGTATAAAAAGATGATGTAGATATGATGTTGAAATTATACGTTTGGCAAAAAAAATGATACTATTTTAGATACATTTTTTCTTTGAAATGAATGGTAGGAAAAGAATTTAAAAATATTTATGAATGTTGTTGATATACTTCTCTTATGGACAAAAATTATTTTATGAAGTCAATGATTGTCATGGGTTTCATATTCGCAATCGTTTTGGTAAATGCCAATTTTTTGCCCAAAGCGAGAGCAGAAACAGGAGTTGGAAAGGATGTATTTAAAGTGATTGTCACCTTGTACGGTATTACAAATTCGACAAAGGACATCACGACAATTGTTAATGTAAAGGATCAAACGAAGATAAAGCTCTTCAATCCCGAAAATCCTGAAAACCAGGTATCAGACAAGGTGAGTTACACAATGACATTTCCCGACTTGATGGTAGACGATGGCGATCCGTACACTGTATGTACAGTTAGCGTAGAGGATTTTAAGATTCATTGCATCGATGGAAAAAACTCTCCGTTAAACAGACCTGAATTTGTTGATATTAACGTAGGTGGAGGATCTAATAGAGCAAATGATAAAGATTAGTGAAGATCGTATTATTCACTTAATCCTTCATTTTTAACCTTCCAGTATTTAGAATAATCAAAACCGACCCAGCCGTTGTATACATATATAGTAATGATCAGGTTTCATTATTCATGAGCGTAGGAAATAATGTTTTGGTATATGCTGCTGCCGCATCAACTTTTATTGCAGGCATATTACACATTGCTCTCGTTCCAATGTTTTTCAAGTCAATGACTCCTGATGTTATAATATTTTTTATGGTGTCTGGGTTGACACAGATCTTCTGGATTATACCCGCCATTAAAAGATGGATAATGCCGTGGTATTATATTGGTATAGGTGGCACAATAATCTTAATTATATTATGGATAATTGCCATACCCGGAAGTGGCTACCCGATTGGTCAGACAGATGTGACAATCGAAGCTTTCCAGATTGTTTACATTATCTTAAGCGTAATCATCGTGGTAAAAACAAACAGTGAAAAAAATAGAATACAAGTTTAGAGCTCCAAGGAGTCTTAATTTACTCTAATGCAAGAATTTCTCTGGCAATAAAAGGAAGTATTAATATTTTTACTACGACTTCCTTACTGGGCAGCACTATTTTTTTGAGTCTCGAACTTTATTTTACCTGAAGTACGGATAAAAAATTTCCAGCAGAATCTTTAAACCATGCTATTTTTGGTTTACCGTGGAAGATACCTTTGTCGTCTGTTTTTAATTCTCCTTCGTTATAGATCTGAAAATGCACTCCAGCTTTAGATAGTTGATCTACTGTTGATTCTACATCATCAACTACAAAATTAAGTACTGTAAAAGTTGCAGGACTGTGATCTGGTTTTGGGTAAATGAATATCTCGTTACCGCCCTGAAGATGTAAATTTCGTCCTTCTTCTGAATCAGATACTTCAAGTCCCAGAATTTGATTGTAAAACCCTTTAGCTTTTTCTAAATCGTCAACTGAAAAACTAGAAAAAGCTTTTGTATTTTTGAAATCTACCATATAAGGATAATAGAGAAAAATGACTATTAAGCGTTATATTTATTTGGTTCCTGCAGGTGGACTATTTTGTAATGACGTGTTATTGTTGTTCTGTGGATCTTGTTTTTTGGCTCTAGATGGTCTCAAATACTCATATTAAGACATGTTTGCAGATGCAGGAATTTTTATTCCAACACGGTCAGTCTTGAAGGTTGCTCACTAAAATTGTTTGGGGATTTGATCTCTGTAAATCATAACACTCTGGGCAGATCATACTTCCGAACCAATACTTTATCGAAGTCGTTTTCTTTTCACATAATTCACATTGTGCAAAGTTAAACATTTTATTATATTAGATATGATCTTATATAAAACTTTTCTAGTAGATTTAGATTGAATGAGATTGATAAAACAGTACTTCTTATTTCTGATGACGTACCTAGGTAATAATTGGTTTTTATTTCCTCACCATGTCTACCATAACCAATAGGATTTAAGCTTTAAAGTAAAAGGTCGAACCTACACTGGACTGAATGAATTTTTCTGGCATCGTGTCAATAATTTTGTTGGTTGCCTTCCAGCCAGTACAATGACATGGGATGATATATTGAGGATCTACTCTTGTGAGTTCGGCCATTGTCAACGGAATTGAATCTTCATAATCCTGCCCGGATAAATGAAATCCCCCTATAACGCAGAATAACTTTTCAATACCTGTAACCTTTCTCGCAAATTTAATGGTGTTTATTATTCCAGCATGCCCACAGCCTGTTAGAACTATTAGTCCCTTGTTTCTTACATTCATTATAAGTGCCTGGTCGTCACTTACCAAAGGATCAGGTATCAGATCAATTTCATTGTCCTTTTCTTTATATTGTAGTGGAAATCCTTTCTCAAATTTGGTAACTCGTGGTATTTCTCCGGTAATCATTACCCTATTATTTGCGTGATTTGTTTTCTTATTGCTGTGTATGTTTGCACTCCTTGGAAGGAAACTTATTTTGTCTATTTTTCTTATTATTCCCCCAGCCTTAATTATTTCCTCTTCATTTAAGAAATCCATTCTTGCTTTATTACCATTTGAATATACTAGCCAGCGACGCAAAAATGCTTCAGGATGTGCTATGATTTCTATCGATTTTTTTAGCCTTCGGAGAGTACTAATAAGTCCGGATATGTGGTCAAAATGTCCATGACTTAAAATAATTGTATCGATATCTTTTAAATCAATACCCAAAACATCGGCATTGTTAACTATTCCATCTTTACTAACTCCAGTATCAAATAGAAATTTGTTAGTTTTGGTAGCGTTCTCGTGTACATAGGATATTTCTAGTAAAGCCGAAAACCCATGTTCAGCAATTGGAGATTTGCTTATAGCCTGATTATTAATCATAGCAGGTCTTTTAACTATTGACGAGCTAGGGAGCAACCTATCAGTAATATTGTCAACGAGAATAGTTATTTTTGCACTCTCAATTTCTTGCAGGTTCATTTATTATTTGCAATAAGGCAAATCATGGTATTAAAGTCATTAAAGTAATCAATTGTTCGACTGTATCCCAGAACAATCCCATTTTTCTATATATTAGGAGTGTTGATAGGCTTTAGTCAATACATTAATGTCAAGTTTTTGCATTTGTAGCATGACCCTCATAACATTCTCGGTTTTTTTAGCATCTTTGTCTTGTAGCATTCTTACCAAAACATTAGGCACAACTTGCCATGAAACTCCAAACTTGTCTTTGAGCCAACCGCATACCTGTGCATTTTTATCACCCCCTTCCGTAAGTTTATCCCAATAGTAATCAACTTCATCTTGAGTCTCGCAATAGATTTGAAACGAGATCGCTTCGTTAAATCTAAAAATCGGTCCGCCATTTAAAGCCAAAAATTTTTGACCCTCGATTTCGAAGTCAATTGTCATTACAGTACCCTCTTTCTTTTTATGAATCTCATAGCCTTCCTTCCCATAGCGAGTAACGTTACTGACCTTAGAATTTTTAAAGATCGAGACGTAGAATTGCACTGCTTCTTCGGCATTGTTGTCAAACCACAAGCATGGACTGATTTTTAGCATCTGAATGTATATTCCTTTATACTTTAAATACATTCTGACGTCAAGTCTTTATTGAAATATCTACAAATATCAAATGCTTCATAACGTCGGTATGAATGTCTTTCTAGGGGATCAAATTGAAATTTTTATTGTCTAACCACTATTATTTATAGCCTTTTGTAAAGTCATATCTCATGCCTTTCTATCCAGAGCATTTTCCTTTATGAATACAACAGGACTAAACGCATTGAAGAAAAAAGGAGAACCCGAAAATGATAAAGGCGAAACTGGTCCTTGAGTCATGAATGAATATTTTTTGGTCTTTGTATTGAAAGAACTTGCCGGATCGGTAAATGTCCTATACAGATCAATGGCTTTTTCATCCGAGACAAGTTCTCTTAGTGTAACTAAATCGTTACCCAATGAAAGTCCAAATCCAAAGAACATGATTCTTAATTGTTGCAGTATATCCCTATGTATACTAGTTAGGGATGTGCTGATAAAAAGCCATCCTAATCCGTATTTTCTAGTGGTCCTGACTGCATCAAGTAAAGTTAGCCTCAATTGCTCAAGATTTGGAACTGCGAATTCATCTTTCCTGGCGAATCTGTGGGCTTCGTCAAGAACCACTAGCGTGTTTAATGATGTATTCTTTTGCCAGGTCTTTTCACCAAGGTTGACCAATCCAGTTAGCAAACGCTTCAGTATAAGTGATTGAATAGTTTCATTCCAGTATCTTAATTGCATTTTGTGGGCGGTTTGTTCTGAAAGATCTACTACGATGAGTGGTTTTAATTTCCAGGAAAACTTTTCTAATAGATCATCAATAGTTATTGCATTCGGCCTATCTTCAAACAAACTACAAATCGGAATCCAGAATTGAGAATACAGGGCTTCCAGATTTTTTGGATCCAAGTTAGAAACAAGATTATTGAGTCTTTTTCTGGGTTCTGGAGTGGAAAATATAAGGAGCTGAACTTCTTCTTTGCGTAATTCATTTATGAACAGGTCAAATGATTCTCTTTTGATCAGCTTATTCAACGAAGTTTTATTTCTAAGTTTAGGTATCAGTGCATCAACAGCATATCTCTTATTTAGGCCCTTTATTGTTAATTGATGAAAGATTTGTGATTCCAATAAAATTTCTTCAAATAATGTCCATCTATCTAAAACTAGATTTCTAACGTTAATTGAAAGAATCTTTTTATTCAGAGAATTCATTATTTTTTTCATATCGAAACTAGAACCGTAGTTATGATTTCCATTTGAAATATTGCCATAATCATTTGCATTATCAATTGCAAAACTTTTTGAAAACTCTCCTACGGGGTCCAGTACCAATAATCCCATCTGTTGAAATTTGGAATATGCTGTAAGAATCATTTTCGCCAATGTCGATTTTCCAGATCCAGTTATTCCGAATATCCCCAAGTGGTAGGCTTCTCCAGCCCCGTTTTCCCCATAATCAAAATGCTTGAACCACATAGGTAATTTAGTCTTGGATCCATAACTATTCCCCAAATAAAACAAACTGCTCTTTTGCTTTTCTAATATTGTACTCAATATATCATCGGTTACTTGATATACATACGTTCCTGTTGGGGGTACGGTTCCTAGTATGCTTGGTTCAACAAGATCCTCTGAACTGGTAAAGATAGCACTACAAAGTAACTTTCCTACATGTACATCTTGTATTCCGCTAATAGGATTTACCGATCCTCTTTTTCTTGCTACTGATTTTATGGTGGGGTCTTCCAATAAAAAGTTCTTTAGTGCAATCTCTATTATTTGACCAATTGCGTAATGATTTTTAGAGTCCTGTAAATATTTAAAAATAGCCAATTCTCCCACAAGTTGTCTTGTCACGGAGGATTCCAAAATATCTAGGGCAAGTTCAATCGTAGACGATGGGGATCCAATTGTTCCTAATACAGAACTATTTTTTAATAAATTTGTAATCTTTTTATCTATAGTATTCTCCAAACTTATTTCCAAACTTATGAACCACCATCAGTTCTGTATGAATGCATTAGAAAAAATATATCTTTTTCATTATTATCACTTATCTGGGTCATCTGTTTCATTATGATTTGTTTATAGGCCGGAATAGCCGGTGCCATGTGTTTAGCTATTCTATCAGCCATATATAGCGGAAAAGGTTCCATAATCGACGGTGTCTGGCATTGACTCTTTACGTTGTATAAAATGGAATTTAATTTAGTTTCATCTCGGGCAATAGCTGCGGGCATTTCAATCCTTAGGGCAGGACACCAAGCATGAGGTTTGTAATAAACTACGCATAAATTTTTTATTCCTGAAACTACTTGTTGCATAAGCCTATCGAGTTCTTCGTCCTCATAAGGTAATCTTACATGCCATCCTTCTTCGCTTGTAAATAATTTAGGACGTGTAAATTCTCCAGGATCCAAGATTAAAGTCAAGATTGCTCTATCATCATAATTTTCAGGCCAGTGAAGGTTTTTGCCTATATCATTCCTAGATGTATATTTTGGTATCCCGAGATAAAATTTTTCATGATCCTCAACATGTAATATTTTCTTGTACGAAACTAGATATTCTTTGAAGTCTTCCTTGATTCTATCGGAAGATTTTGTATTAAGATTTTCTATAAAATTAATAGCCTTATACGTATGGATTAATGCCGTCGTAAGCGAGCCGTCGAGATATACTATATCATATTGTGCGTTGGCTGCTAATTTGATTTCCATCTCTACCATAATAGCTCTTGCTGCAATCATATTTTCAGGATTATGTTTTTCAGGGTTAACATAGACATCGTGATTGGCTGGTATCATTTTTCCGTTTTCTAATTCATTTATGCCCTCGACTCCAACGGCAGCTGCGAATAGCAAATCAGTGCCCAAGAGACGATCTACAGCATACGCGCCATCTACTCCACCTGAAATTAAACGCTTAATATTTCTGAAGTTAATATCATTATCCAATAGTCCAACTTGTTCTAGCTGTAAACGAAATTTTTCTTTTTTACAATTTATGTCATGAATCGAGCTTTGAAGAATGTCTCCTATTTCAGTTGTTTTCATTAGCATCTGTTCTACCAAGGACGCTGGAATCTCCAGAAAAGATGGTGAATCAACTTCATACATATCTATTAATCACATTTCTGCTCAAATTTACTGCAAATTTGTAAATGTGAATCAAATCATCCAAAGGTTCCGAAATTAGTTTTGCGCCTACCATCATTATCATTTTACAATATAGTCAGTAGATACTTAGCTTTATGCCTTTCTGATAGGATGATTCATACAACTATGTTCATCAATTTTTCGACCCTCAGTTCATTTCGGTGGATACATGTTTCAAATTAACTGTAAGATATCAAGGTCTCATTATTGCTAATGTTACAGCTCTTCCTAGTATCAGCGCAAGAATTGAAAGACCTGCATTTCCAATTAAATTCAATCCAAAAAGTACAAGATGTTTAGAGTCAATTAGACTTACAGATTGTAGAGCAAATGAGGACATGGTTGTGAATGATCCACAAAATCCTATTGCTATCAAGATAGAATATTTTGGATCGAGATTAAAATTCATCGATATGGCCACGAATATTCCCAAAATGAAACTGCCGATTACGTTGATTATCAAGATATTGATTGGTAATACTCCTAGTAAAATTGGAGATTCGGCTATCTTATATCGCAGAAACGCACCGGCTAGAGCACCGATTCCCAATAACAGATATTCTATTCCTTTTATTTTTACCCACCATTCTAATCTATTGGTAGGCATTATCAGCATTCATAAAGAAGCGGTTTTGGTCTTATTCCAGGGTTAATGCCATAGCCCGACAAATCCATTAAGAGACAAAAGTATTTATTTATTGCTTATAAATACACTACATAATTAATGACTGTTTCCTAATTATTCTCTGCATGTGGAACAGTGGTTTTCCTAAATGTCTATCACGTTTTTTGTCTCCAGAAATCTTCAAAATTGTTCTTATTGTTGTTGTATAGCTAAATGACAATAATCAATACTGGAGCAAAATTTGTTTCATCCACAAGTGAAACCGAAGATGATTGGATTACAATATTTCATAAAACATACAATGATAAATTAGATGAGTTAAATGCCAAATGAGTGAAAATCACTATAGATTACGGATTCAATGTAGTATAGTCTTTATCATTGAGATAAAATGATAAAATTTGTATCTTTATTCGCCGGTGGGAGCCTCAATTGTAACCTCGCATATAACTGAGCCTCCTCCCACCAGGTTTTAACTTATTTATAAAATGTTGGCTTTAAATAAACATAAATCCGTAACAACGATTCATTCTTGGTGGGCGGGCCTCCAAATGCCAATCATGGGCCCACCAGTTGTTAAGTAGATTCAATAGTTCTTGGGCCTGTTACCTCTAAATCATGTTCATCTACTAATTTCTAATAAAGGCTTTATACTTCCTTTTTATTTCCGAACTTCTAGTGATGTTTAAATGATCCTAAACCCACCTCTCAACTAACTATCTAAATTTTTATCCTACTGACTGAATAATAAAATACTTTTGCTCCCTCTCGGTAAGGCGTATTCGAAATTAAATTCCGACAGAGCTACTGGCCTTGTATGACTATAGAACAAATTTTAGAAAAAGAAATTGAAGAATCTAAAAAATGGGCCGATTTAGAAAAGGAGAATTCAACTTATAAACGAGACTTGATAAAGAGAACAGAACTAATACATTGGGTTTTAGAAAATCTGAAGAATCCTGATACTAAAATATCTAACCTTATACAGTCAAAAATGAACGAAGTCATATTAACAATTAATAGTACCCATACAATAACTGAAGCCGACAAACTGCACACCGAATTAAGAATATGGGAATAAATATTTTATCAAGCTTGTAGTAACATAATAAAAAGTTAATAACTTTAAAATGACAAACTGATTTGATAAATTTTGATAAAAATAATTAGCGTACTCTTAATTCCAATTGATGTAAAATGTAAAATATAGGATTATTAAATATCAAGTAGATCAAAATAATCGTATGATTTCAATAGGACGTAAATTATTTGAAGAGGTCGATACGCCATTAGAAAGTAAAATCGTTTCTGAAGACCCCATCAACAAGTTAACAGAAAGAGAAAGTTCCTGGACGGCTGAGATCTATGGGATAGATCCATTCCCTAGTGGCAAAGCTTCAGGCAGTGGATCTTCCCTAATACATAGTAACGGAATTTCAATTTCTAGTTGGCAAGGTAAATTTACCACATATAGTCGAGAAGTAATAATATTCAAGGGAAGAGATATCAACAAGAACGGAGGATTCACAGTATTGAGAACATATTTCACTGACTCACTCGAGCTATCATGGATAAATGGCCTAGTTTGTTTGTTAAACGGAGAATTCGATTCTCAAGACAAAGTGTTTAGATGTGAAGGGTATGAATTGATGTAATAATTTAATTCAATTTTGTTGCCCAATAACCGAACCAATATCATTTTATGGCCATGTATTACTTCCGACGATTGTTCTTAATAATTCGATCAGGCCACTGAAGAAATGACTAAAAATTGTATATGCTATCGTGCTTAAATTAAGCATTATATAAAATTGAGAATCGTCCAGATAGAAATTGCATTGCCTTTTTTGCATTTCTTCTCAATACAAGGAATTATGCATGAAGCCAAGACTAGAAATCATTAAATTGGAAAGTTATATAGACCCCATGCATTTACATGGTAGCGATAGAATATGAATAAACTCTCTTTTGTAATGGCCGTGTTGCTAATAATGGGTTTTGCAAATACATTTTCTAACAGCTCGTTCTCTCAAAAGGCAATTTTAGAAAATGTAGCGAAAGATATTTTTGAGAACAAGACATTTACTCTGCCCCACAATGTAAAGAATTTTGTGATCTTGATTCCAAATGAGGCACATGAATCTCCTCTCTTACCGAAGGAACAGAGACTGATTAATCAACCATATGTTCCACAAAACCTAGTAACTGGCGCTAATACTGAAATTATTTGGTTTGCTGGTGACGTGGGACATACTCGCGAGATAACTTTAACTGATGAGAATTCAAAGGAAGTCTTCAATTCTAGATTAAAATTTAACACTGCTACTGAGCCACTTCTATTAAATCACAGTGGCAAGTTTACATATCTTGAAAAAAATGCGAACATGGATGATCCAAAATTTGTTATGGAAGGAAGTATCACAATAACAAATAGCGATATCCCTCCAAATTCAAATGTTAAAATGACAGGATCAGAATCACCATTTGATACCATGTTGGTACTTATGGTTCCAACAAACGATATCAAAAAACACATGATGACACTTGCTGACAATAATGTAAATATCATGGATATTTATTCCTTCAAAGACCTTAGAGAAACCGGCGGAGGAGGAGCAAACCAAACTTTACTTGTGCTGGGAACTAATGATCCACTTGACGAGACAATCTCTGTGCTTAAGAAAATCACTTCAACTTTGCCTTATTCCTAGCCGGACTGCTGCCCTTTCTGAGAAGACAAGATTAATACGGGCCTGGAGGTACTGATCTGAATTTTCAGCTGGGTCTAATTTAGAAAATCTAAATTAGTTAATAGAGAATAATGTGTTAACGATAATTTGTTTAATATCTATCTTCCCCGATTCCGCAAGAAAGGATTTCATA
>DATIFZ010000019.1:0-27928 GCA_035454925.1 Nitrososphaeraceae archaeon | reverse complement strand
AGAAAGCGATGTAGAACATCAGCAAGAGTACTCTATTTCTCAATTACCGAAATTTACGTATAAAAATGAAGTCATCTGGGGAGCGACTGCAAGAATTCTCGACCAACTTGCAAAGTTATTCTCTCATAAAATTGACTTTTGAAAAGATACAATTGAAAAATTACTGTTCCCTTAAGAGTTGGCGCTACAGTATGGATTCAACAGATATTCAATAGGCATGTACTTCAGATTTATGTTTTCTCAAGCTTCTAAAGGTGCCAAATTTCATCGTGCATTTGTCGCATTTCCACAGATTTACTTTTGCTTGGCTATAAAATGTATAAGATTGATTTCCGCTCTCGTACTTACCCGTGCTGGTATTGTAATTCACAGGGTTGTAATTTATCTTGTATTTAATTCTAGATATGTTTATTTTCAATTTGCAAGCTATTGAATTCTTTGTTTAAAAAAAGTAAAGTTAATTGAACATATAGAAACGTATCAACCTTATTTTACAAACTGAAGATCAACAAAACTAATATCTCATATAAAAAGAGTAACAATGTGCATTTTGAGGACCTGAGAGGGTATGTGGAGTCACTTGAAAAGATAGATCAATTGAAGAGAATTAAGACACAAGTTTCAGTTAATCTAGAAATTGCAGAAATTCTACGCAGGGTTATGTATGAGAATGAAGGACCGGCGGTGTTATTTGAAAACGTCGAAGGATATAAAATTCCTGTGCTTGGTAACGCATTTGGATCATTGAGACGGTTGAAGATTGCCCTAGACATGGAAAATTTTGAAGAAATTGGGGAGCGAATGTCCGATTTAACCAGGCTAAAAATACCTCATGGCTTGCTGAATAAATTCAAGATGCTCCCAAAGTTGTCAGAGATTGCCGACTATGGCCCCAAAAGCGTAAACGCCGGACCAATTACAGAGGTCATTGAAACTTCCAATCCGTCGTTGGATATCTTACCTATAATCAAGTCATTTCCAAAAGACTCTGGAAGATTCATTAATTTTGGCATAACAGTAACTAAGAATCCAGAAACACAGATTCGAAATATGGGTGTATACAGACTACAGGTAATCGATTCTAAAAAAGCGATAATGCATTGGCAAATTCACAAGAGAGGGGCACTACACTATCAAATGAATAAGGAGAATTCGCAAAAAACAGAGGTTGCTATAGTAATTGGGGCGGATCCTGCAACCGTTTTTAGTGCTGTTGCTCCAGTTCCAGAAGGTTTAGACAAGTTTCTTTTTGCAGGCATCACTCGAAAAAAGGGCATAGATCTTGTGAAGTGCCGAACTATCGATCTTGAAGTTCCTGCAACTGCCGAAATTGTTTTAGAAGGTTACGTTGATCCCTCGGAGCTTAACGTTGAAGGCCCGTTTGGAGATCATACAGGGTACTATACACCACCTGAACCCTTTCCGACCTTCACGCTTACATGCATAATGATGAGAAAAAATCCAATTTACCTTACAACGGTTGTAGGAAAACCAATACTTGAAGACGCGTACATAGGCAAGGTCATTGAAAGATCATTCCTACCATTGGTAAGGCTCTTCCAACCAGAAGTAGTTGATTTTTCAATGCCTCCTGCAGGTTGGTTTCAAGGTCTCGCGATAGTGTCTATTAAAAAAAGATATCCTGGTCAGGCAAAAAAGGTAATGATGGGCCTTTGGGGAATGGGTCAGTTGTCTCTCACAAAAATATTGATTGTAGTAGACCAAGATGTCAATGTACATGATATTAATGATGTTATCTGGGCGGTGACCACCCGGGCTGATCCAAAGAGAGACATTATGCTAATCGATAATGCACCTACTGATACATTAGATCCTGCGTCACCCTTATTGAATCTAGGATCAAAAATGGGCATTGATGCAACTAAGAAAATGAAGGAGGAAGGATATGAAAGACCAGTTCAAGAAGAAGCAATACCTGACGAAAGTACTGTTAGTCTAGTAACAAAAAAATGGAATGATTATGGATTTCAAGGGTAAATCATGAGATGATAAATATACAGAAATTAGAGGATGTATCATGAAATTCATTCATAGTGGCAAGGTAAAAGACGTTTATGAAGTAGATGAGAACAAGTTGCTATTTCATTTTACCGATAGAGTTTCGGCGTATGATGTGCCTATGATTACTGACATAAAAGGAAAGGGAGAAATTCTATGTAAGTTTGCGGAATTCTGGTTTAACTATTTGGATACCAGAAATCATATGGTACGATTGGATGCCAAAGACAAAATGGTTGTGAAGAAACTTGAAATGATTCCACTTGAATGTGTGGTTAGGGGATATCTGTACGGAAGTCTGTATGAAAGGTACTGCAGCTCAACTGGTATTCCGGATCTGGGGACCAACTTGAAAATTGCTTCAAAACTTAACGAACCAGTGTTTGATCCAACAACAAAGTCAAAAATCCATGATCTGCCAATCAACGAGGAACAAATCCGTGCCCAAGGCATCTTGACCAAAGATGAATTTCGATATTTGAAAGACACGTCAATAAGACTCTACAAGCAAATGACAGAGTTATCAAATAAGGCAGGTTTTATCATGGCAGATGTTAAATTTGAATTTGGCAAGGATCTTGAATCAGGTGATGTTATTCTGGCTGATTCATTGGGCCCTGATGAATTCAGAATGTGGACTGAAGATGCGTACAAAGAGGGAGAAGAACAAGTTAGCTATGACAAGCAGTATCTGAGAGATTGGTTAACTAAAATTGGATTCAGAGATAAAGTTAAGCAAGCCTCTGAGCATGGAACAAAGCCAATTCCACCCGAGCTACCTACTAATGTTGTCAATGAATTGTTAAAACGGTACAACTACGTTTATGAGAAAATTACAAAAATATGAAATTGCATAAAGCCATCACGTTCATTGAATATGAGAGAACGATTATTCTACAGTTATTCTTAGTATCCCCCTTGCATCAGAATTTGTGAGTATCATAACTAGATCCCTGGGAATATCAATTGCGGATTTATCGCATGAGATAGCAAGTGTTCTAGAATCAGCATAATTTGATTTTCTCAATACTATATCATGTTTATGGCTAATTTCTAAATCAGTGTTGCCAAATCCAGCTAATTCAAATTCAATTGGATCTACAATTATTCTTATTTTTACAAATGTATCACTAGTTCTTAATTTTCTTTTCAGGGCAATATTGAGATCATTGCAAGCTTTGTTAGCAGAAACACCGATAATACAATCGCCATTTTTAGTCAGGTTGGAATCCTTAGTTACTTCGATTGTTCTGGCGTGAAGTGAAAGTACGTTCTTATGACCATAAAAAGTTATTTCTTCCTCCAAATGTTGCTCAGTTTTTCAGAAAATACGCTGACAATTTAAAGGTATGATACTAAGGTAAACTTAAATTAACGAATGCAAACAAGTTAGAGCTGATTTGTTACCCGCAGCAGCTGGTTATGATAGAGCAATTACGGTGTTTTCACCAGACGGTAGATTATACCAAGTAGAATATGCTATTGAAACTGTTAGAAGAGGAACCCTAGCAGTCGGAATAAAAAGTAAGGACGGCGTAGTTCTGGCAGTTGAAGAAAAAGCTAGGAAATTACAAGTATCTGATGTTACTCAAAAAATATTTCAAATAGACGATCACATAGGGGTGGCAGCAGCCGGTTATATCCCTGATGCGAGAACTCAAGTGGATCATGCTAGATTTTTTGCGCAAAGTAATAGACTGATATACGATGAACCCGTGGATGTTGAAGGAGTAGCAAAAAATCTTGCAGATATGGCACAACAGTTCACTCAATACGCAGGAGTTAGACCTTACGGCGTTGCATTGATTCTCGCCGGCGTAGATAAGAACGGTGCTTCACTTTATCAAACAGATCCAAGTGGAACCTACATCGGATATGATGCGGTTGCAATTGGAAATGGAAGTGATCAAGTAAATGAATTCCTGGAAAAAAATTATCACGCCGACATAAGCATGGAAGAAGCAAGTAGCCTTGCTTTGGAATCTATTTACTTGGTTAGTGAAGAGAAAACTGGAACAAGACATATCAAAATGGCGCAGGTAGATATGAAAACCAAGAGACTGAAGCGGGTTGAGAATAATGACATAGAAACCTATGCTTCCAAGTCTAAAGAGAATGCCAGTAAGAGGGCACCCCAATAATTTTATTTTAATTACGTTTTGATCAAATTAATATTGGTTTAAATATTCAAGAAATATTGTAAATTCTGTGACTGTTAAAACTGGGTCGACCGCTCCCGATTTGAAGGTAAGTGAATGGGTACAGGGGGGACCTGTTAGTTTGAAAGATCATTTGGGTAAAGTTGTAGTTGTAGAAGTATTTCAGGTAAATTGTCCTGGTTGCTTTGTTTATGGCATACCCGAAGCAATTGAAACCTATAACAAATACAAGAACGATAAAGTTGCAGTATTGGGACTTGCCACTGCTTTTGAAGATTTTGACAAGAATACAATTGAAAATCTAAGATTATTACTAAATGAAAAAAAGGTGATAGGTGAAACCCTTACTACTCTCACATACCAAAGTAAGTTACTAAACGAAGGAAAACTATCCTATTCTATTCCATTTCCCGTGGGAATGGACATGCTTGCAAAAGAAAAATTGCCAATCGAAGAAAAGAGAATTTTGGAATTTGTCAATGCAAATGTGCTTGATTTTGATTTATACCATGAAAAAGATAAAGAACAAATAATTTCACGTGTTAAATCATATTTGGAGACAAAACCCTACAGCCCACTTACTTTCGAAGAATATTCCCTAAGAGGGACTCCTTCAACAATATTCATTGATAAAAAAGGTGACCTTCGTGAAACTACATTCGGATCTACTGGACTAATGTCGACAACCGTAGAAAAACTATTATCAGAATAGACGGTTTACATTATACTTGACTAATCTATCGATTGCAATACCTGACTCTTCATTAATCGAATCGCAAACCATTCTAGACAAGAGTTACAAAATTTCACAAATTTCTCGCTCCTGTTCAATATTTTGCGTCAGCAAGATCTATATTTATCATGATAAGAGGGTAAAAGCAGAAAAGGACGATAGGAAAATTCTGAAAATAATACTAGAATATCTTGACACACCGCCGTATCTTAGAAAAAAAATTTACCCCAAAATGTGGATGCTGAAACATGCAGGCAGTCTACCCCCTATAAAATCCCCTCATCATAAAACACGGATAGATATTAGGAATGCAAAAAACGAAATACGATATGGATTTGTTGAAAAGCAAAATGACATGTTGTATGTGGATGTAGGACTTGAACGTCTAATCAGCTACAATGGAAATCAGTTAGGCAAAAAAGTCCTCGTAAAAATTTCAAACAATGGCCAGCTTTTTGCCGAGGACATTCAAAAAAATCAAGTTCATGGTTATTGGGGATATGATGTAGAATACGTAGATTCATTGTCACAGCTGTTGGAAAACCAGAAATGTGAAGTCTTAATGACTTCTGTAGAAGGTTCACAATTTACAAAGCACGTGGCTGAAATGATGAAAAGAATAAGAATATCCAAAAATCTTCTAATTGTATTTGGTGGGCCTAGATTTGGGTTGCGCAAAATACTTGAAGGCGAAAACAAAAAGATTTCGTCAAATCATCTTCTGTTCAATATGTTTCCTAGGCAAGGGACTCAAACAGTGAGGCTGGAAGAAGCAATTTTGGGGACTTTATCAATAGTCAATAATTATCTTCATGCTTGATTCAAGTTTCATGCGATAAAGACAAGTCTATAGAGATAATTTTAACCAATTCGCAATTGTCATTAAGTTTAATTTATTAATGGGATCACAAAAAATCGATTAATCATGGGTCATCGAAAATATAGTGCACCTAGAAGGGGCAGTATGGCATTCTATCCAAGAGTGCGTGCACGAAGTCTCGAATCTAGGGTTAGAACATGGTCAGATCCTAAGTTGGAGAAATCATCATTATTAGGTTTTGGGGGCTATAAAGTTACGAATTTAAATGTATTATCTGTTGACGACAGAGAAAAGACTCCAAATTTTGGTAAAAATATCATGAGTTCATCAACTCTAATAGCAACCCCTCCATTGAAAATAGTTGGAATAAGAGCATATACGGAAACAACAAACGGCAAGAAAGCTATCTTTGATGCCTTTGCGAAAGACAATGACAAATACCTCACAAAAAAGGCATCATTCAAGTTCAAGGAAGGAAAACTGGATGAAATCAATGCGCACATTGACAAGATAAGAGAGGTAGTTGCTGTTGTATCTTCTAATCCGCACACGGCGTCTTTGGCACAAAAGAAACCATTTGTTTGGGAAATACCTATCGGCGGAAAAGATACTAAATCAAAAATCGAATACGTTGTTAGCAATTTCGGAAAGCAGGTAAACATTAAAGATGTTTTTGAGACTGGACAGTTGATCGATATTTCGGCAATTACTCGAGGGAAAGGAGTTGAAGGTCCTATTACTAGATTTGGAGTAAAGAGAAAACAACATAAATCAAGAAAAAGTGTAAGAGCCCTGGGAACTCTAGGACCTATTTCTCCCGCAGTTGTGACTTATACTGTTCCAAGACAAGGACAGAGAGGATTTCATCAAAGGACTGAATATAATAAAAGAATCTTGATAATTTCAAATCCCGAAAAAGACAGTGATTTTAAGATTAATCCAAAGGGCGGATTTGAGCATTTTGGAATTGTTAGTAACGATTACATAATTGTCAAAGGTTCTGTCCCAGGCGTTCCTAAACGATTAGTAAAGATGAGATTTCCGATCAGAACTATTGGCAAGAAAGTTGTAGAGCCAAAAGTCTTAGAGGTACTTGTGAAATGAAAGTTAGTCTTAAGGATCTTAGAGGAAAGGATCTAGAATCATTAGAACTGCCGTCTGTGTTTGATACCCCTTTTAGACCCGAGATAATAAAAAAAGTATATGTAAACGTCCTTTCAGCAAGATTCCAGCCCCAAGGAAGATATCCTGCAGCAGGAGAAATTGTGAGTGCAGAATCTCGCAATACGGGCTTGGGAATTGCCAGAATAGCTAGAGCCAGAGGAGAAGGATTTCAACGCGCAGGTCAGGCTGCCGGTGTGGCTAGTGTTCGAAAGGGAAGATTGGCCCATCCCCCGGTTTCATGGAAGAACACTTACAAAAAAATAAACAAAAAAGAAAGACAGCTTGGACTTTGCTCAGCCATTGCAGCAACATCCAATAAAGAAATAATAGAAAAACGGGGTCACAAGATTGGAAAAATAACAGAGTTTCCGATTATTGTATCAAATGATCTGGAGAAGATAACAAAGACCTCAGAGCTAAGAAAGACTTTGCTATCATTAGGATTAGAAGAAGACCTTGCAAGATCTACAAATATTGTTAGAGTACCATCAGGTAAATCACGATTACGAGGAAGGAAGAAACGCTCAGCTTTGAGTTGTTTGATAGTTGTATCAAAAAATTCCCCCGTTATTAAGCTTAGAAAATCTCTTCCTGGTGTAAGTGTAGTTTCTGTAGAAAGTCTAAGCATTACGAACCTTGTTCCAGGAACAAAGCCTGTCAGATTGACGGTATATACAAAAAGTGCCATTGATTCCATGAATAACATAAATACAGTTTGGTCAAAAGTTCAGAGCATGGTGAACCAATAGTGAGCAAGGAATTCGAAGACAACCTTCACACAATTATCCTTCGACCTTATATTACAGAAAAGACATTTAATCTGATTGAGAAGGAAAATAAGTTAACCTTCATAGTATCCGATAGTGCAAAAAAAGATGATGTGAAACGTGCCATAAAAATAATGTATGAATCAGATGTCAGAGAAGTCAATCTATTTCGCTCAATCCAAGGAAAAAAGGCAATAATCAGATTTACAAAAGACGATGAGGCAAGGCAACTTGCAACAAAATTAGGATTGGTGTAGTTTGATTCATCTAGTTAAATTTAAAAGGAGTAATTTGGAGCTGATAATGTTAATTGGTTCGTGAATTTAGATTTAGAGGTTACAACGTTGATCAATTGAAGAATTTGTCAATAGAGGCCCTACTTCCATTATTAAATGCCAGACAAAGGCGATCTCTAGATAAGAGGGTAGGAAAGTATATGGATGATCAAAAAAGAAAATTACGTGAGCGAATTAAAAGCGTTAGGGAAGGAAAGTCCAATGAGACTTTACGGACTCATGTTAGAGACATGATAATTCTGCCAGACATGGTTGATATTACTATTAATGTTCACAATGGTAAGGATTTTACTCCTATTACAATTAAACCAGAAATGATAGGACATTATTTAGGCGAGTATTCTATTACAAACAAAAGAGTTCAACACGGTGCCCCTGGAGTTGGAGCTTCTAGGTCAAGTCTATACGTGCCATTAAAGTGATATATTTGCCTTCATATTCTTACTCATTTTCTCAATTTGACAAGAACAAACATGTGAGAGCGGCGTTAAGAGAGACCGACATCTCGCATAAACATGCAAGAGAGATTGCCTTAGCAATTAAGGGACTGTCGATTGAAAGGGCCAGGAATGTTTTAGATCGAGTGATTGAAAAAAAAGTGGCCGTTCCTTATAGAAGGTATCATAATGAAGTAGCTCACAGATCAAATATTCGTGATGGTTTTTTTTCAGGAAGGTTTCCAAACAAGGCCTCAAAAGAATTCTTACGTCTTTTGGATAATTTGGAATCAAATGCAGAGTACAAAGGTATGGATCTTGACAGATTAGAAATAGTATCATGTGTTATACATAAAGGAACAAAGCTCAAGCGATTTACTCCTAGGGCTATGGGAAGATCAAGTCCCAAAGTTGATACGTTGACACATGTAGAGATCGTGGCGAGAGAGGGCAAAGTAAATTGAGTGCAATAAGAAACGTCATGAAGAATAATTTTAGAAACATGGAACTGAATGAATTTTTGAGCTCTACTCTAAAAGAGGCCGGATATGGAGGAGCCGAAGTTCAAAAAACGCCCATAGGTACCAAAATAACACTCTTTGTAATAAGGCCAGGTCTTGTTATAGGAAGAAAGGGTAGTGGTATAAGAGATTTGACCACTAGATTGGAACAACAATTTAATTTAGAAAATGCGCAGGTATCCGTTACTGAAGTAACAAAGCCCGAATTAAATCCGAACATAATGGCCAATAGAATCGCTCAATTAATTGAAAGAGGAACTGCATTCAGGAGAGCATCACTATGGACAATTAACACTATCATGGGAGCTGGTGCTATGGGTGTAGAGATTACAATCTCAGGTAAACTTAGAGGCGAACGAGCTCATTTTGAAAAGCATTCTGCGGGTGTCATACCGAAGAGTGGCAAGATTGCAGAAGAAGTGGTAAGAAGCAGCATAAACAGCATATTAACAAAAATGGGACTAGTAGGCATAAAGTTGAAAATTTCTGTAAGAGAAGAAATTCCTCGTGATTTTGACTTGAACATAGAATCTCCAAAGAGCGAACCCGAAGTCGAGAACCAGAGCGAAAACAAGAGTCCAAGTGAGGATCAAAAATCTCCCTCCGACTCCGAAGTTAAAACTGAGAGTAAAGATATTATTAACAGTGAAGTTAAGGAAATAGCCGTAAATAAGAGTGAGACTTGATGGCTAGACTTAAATTAAAATCGTTGAGAGAGTTTAATGACGGCGACCTGGAATCAAAGTTATCAGAAATTAGGACAGATCTATTGAAACTAAGAATTGAAAATTCAAAAGGGACCCTCAAAAAGGAAACTGGAAACATGAAATGGAAGAGACGAGATATTGCTCGCATACTATCAATTTTGAAGGAAAGGGAGTTAGCTAAATGACTTTTAAAGAACATGTATTGCAACACGAATTCATAGGTAGTAAAGCACAAATTGAATATGGGCCTCTTGATAATAAGAAAATTATAAATGGTAAGATCATTTTTGAAACAAAAAATACCTTTTCAATTAGGGATGAATTGAAATCATATGTAATCCCCAAAAAGGCAATAAGTCAATTGGGATTAGTTGTGGAGGATGAAATTTGTTATATTAGTGGGTCTATGCTGATGGGGAGACCAGAAGATCGTTTAACAAAGTGATAGTGAATAGATAATGACTAGAAATATTGGCTTGACAATTTCAGAACCGAAAAGGACTTGCAATGACGAATTGTGTCCTTTTCATGGCAAACTTTCAATAAGAGGAAGAGTTTTGACAGGCGTAACGGTAAGTTCTAAGGCACACAAAATGATAGTGGTCTCCCGTGAGTTTCCAAGACTAGTGAGAAAATACAAAAGATATGAGAGAAGTAGCTCGAAGGTACATGCTTTTCTTCCTTCATGTATTGATGTAAAAGAAGGTGACGAGGTCAAGATTGCTGAATGTAAACCAATTTCAAAAACGATATCGTTTGTAACTGTGGAGGTAATAGAGAGTGGCGTCTAAGAGTCGAGCAGTTTCTGCAAAAGGAGTAGAAGAATTCAAGCCTTATATTACAAGGGCATTACCGATAACTGCAAACCTAGTTTGTGCTGATAACACTGGCGCCAAAATCTTGAGGATTGCACAAGTCACACGCATAAAGGGAAGACACTCTAGGATGCCCTCTGCGGCGGTAGGAGATTTTGTTAATGTTACTGTAAAAAAAGGAAATGCAGAGCTAAGAAAACAGATGTTCGGTGCCGTAATCATCAGACAAAAGTATCCAATTAGGAGACTAAATGGTGTTAGGCTATCATTTGAGGATAATGCAGCCGTATTAGTTACACCAGAAGGAGAAATAAAAGGAACAGACATAAAAGGACCTGTTGCGGCTGAAGCTGCAGAAAAGTGGCCTAGGATAGCAAATCTTGCATCTTTAATAATATGAGTGATAATGATGTTTTATAATCTGATTTCAAGGCATAAAAGAGATAAGCTCTTGGGAGCTAATCTGTCTGAAAACTTGAGAGAACAACAGAACAGGCGAAGCATGAGGGTAGTCAAGGGCGATACTGTTAGAATATTAAGAGGAGAGTATGTTGGGATAGAAGGGAAAGTTGAGAAGGTGAATACAGAGAGATCAACGCTGTCAATTGAAGGTGTTCAAAGAGAAAAAATACGTGGCGGAAACGTCAAAGTACAGATTCACGCTTCAAACGTTCAGATAATTTCGTTGAACACAGATGACGAATACAGAATGAAAGGAACTAGACAATCAAAAGAGAAGAACTCAACTGTAAAGAAAGAAAAAGAAAAGGAAACGAGAAAATCAATCGCTAAGCCCAAGGAAACAGAGAAAGGAGAAGAAATGTAAACATGGCCAAAAAAGGAGGAGACAAGAGACTAAAAAGACAAGTTGCCCCTCGATACTGGCAGGTTAATAGAAAAAGTGCAAGATTTATTCTTAATACGATGCCAGGGCCTCACACTAGAAAATTTTCGTATCCGATTGGAGTAATACTGCGTGACCTATTACATGTTTGCGCCAATATCCGTGAAGTAAAAAGATCATTAAACAAAGGATTGGTAAACGTAGATGGTAAGATGGTTCGTCACCCAAACGTCCCAGTTGGTTTAATGGACATAGTAGAAATAATACCTTCAAATGAATTATATAGATTTGTACCTTCAAAAGGAATTCCATTAGTTCCAATAAAAATAGATTCAAAGGAAAAAAACTTGAAGCTGGGAAAAATCAAATCTAAAGTTTCTTCAAAGAAGAATTTGTATCAATACCGTCTACATGATGGGAGAACATTTCTATCAGATGCGTCATATAATGTAAATGACACATGTTTGGTTGAATTACCCAATTTTGGTATCAAGAATCATGTGCAGCTCAAAGAGGGATGTAGTGTTATCGTTACTAGAGGTGAGAATGCGGGTAATGTTGGCAAGGTTGAGGAAATTAAGACTGGATCGTTTTCTCTTCCGAAAAGGGTACTAGTCTCGATGGGTGAAAAAACTGTCGAGTTACCAATAGATATAGTCATGGCCGTTGGAACCGATTCTTCATTAATTCAGGTGAGCATTTGAAATGAGTACAGTAAAAAGTATGAAACAAATCAATTTGGAAAAGGTCGTAATAAATATCGGAGTTGGAAAATCTGGTGAACCGCTAGAACGAGCCAAAAACGCTCTAGAAGAATTAACATCTCGAAAACCCACCCAATGTGGTGCCAAAAATAACGTAAGAGATTTTGGAATACACAAAGGTGAACCAATTGGCGCTAAAGTCACTTTGAGAAATAGTGAGGCTATGGAATTTACCAAGAGAATAATACAATCAAAGAATAACCAACTAAAACAATCATCATTTGATACTTTTGGAAATATTTCCTTAGGAATTCGTGAACACATTGATATTCCGGGGGCAAAATACAATCCAGATATAGGAATTTTTGGAATGAATGTCTGTATCTCGTTGTCGCGGCCGGGATATAGAATAATCAAAAAGAGTAACCCAAGAAAAATGGGAAAAAAACACAGAATTTCAAAGGAAGAAGCAATTGAATTTTTCAAGAACTTGGGAGTTGAGATGATTTAATGCCAAAGCCAAGAGAATATGATGTCACTGGTAGAAAACAACGTATCCACGGAAAAGGTACTAGATGGTGCAAGCGATGTGGTTGCTATTCTGGACTTATCCAAGCGTATAAAATAATGCTTTGTAGACAGTGTTTTAGAGAAGTAGCAATAAAATTAGGTTTCAAGAAATATGATTAGAATAATAGGTGAATGAATTACCAGCATTAAATATCTTGTCAAATCTTTTTACAACCCTGTATAACAACGAAGTTAGAAGGAAAAAAGAATGCATAGTTAGTCCATCTTCCAGATTTTCAAGTGAGGTATTACGAGTCATGCAGAAGCATCGATATATTGGAGAATTTGAGCAAATTGATGATTCCAGAGCTGGCAAATTCAAGATTCAATTGTTAGCAAAAATAAACAAATGTGGAATAATAACTCCAAAATTCAGTGTTGGAAAAAACCAATACCTCAATTGGGAAAGACAATTTTTACCCGCATATAATATGGGTATCTTGATAGTCTCAACTAGCAAGGGTGTCATGACTCATCATGAAGCACAGGAAATGGGAATAGGAGGAGTGTTAGTCGGGTATGTCTACTAGAGAGTATATTTCGACGTTAGAAATTCCCGAGGGCATATCTGTAACTTTGGAAGACAGGACAATATCAGTAAAGGGCAAGTTGGGCACCATAAAAAAAGATTTTGCTAAACTTCCAGCGTCTTTAGCAATAGAGAACAATATAGTGAGGATTGAACCGTATGGAACAAGGAGAAAAGATTACGCTATTTCGAAAACCACGAAAAGCATTATCAACAATATGATAAATGGTGTCCAGAACGGATACAAGTATAAAATGAAAGTGGTCTTTGCGCACTTTCCGATAACTGTGAAGGTTAAAGATGGCAAAGTGTATGTAGAGAATTTTTTTGGAGAAAGAAAGGCGAGAATTTCGAAGATAATGGGTGATTCTACAAAAGTAGTTGTAGAGGGTGATGATATTGTAATTACTGGTCCTCACCTAGAGCATGTTTCCCAGACAGCTGCCAATATAGAGTTATCAACTAGAGTAAAAAACAAGGATCAAAGAGTTTTTCTTGACGGTGTGTACGTTTATTCGAGAGAATAGAATAACATGTGCCTCTGCCATTAAATTTGGAATGACTTTTATAAGAATATCTGTGCAAGTGAAGATTAAGTGAAAACAGTTATTCTTGCTGGCGGTCTGGGAAAAAGACTAAGACCTTTAACTTCAGATAGGCCAAAGCCTATGATCCAAATTAACAATACACCGATCATAGAATTGCAAGTAAAATGGCTAAAAAAATGCGGAATTACAGATATTATAGTACTTGTGGGTCATCTCAGAGAAAAGATAAAGCATCATCTTGCGGATGGTAAAAAATTTGGAGTTAACATAAGTTATATTGAAGAGAACGTACCTCTTGGAACAGGCGGTGCCTTGAAGAACGCAAAAGACCACATAATTCAAAATGGAAACTCTGATTCTGGGTTTTTTGTTATAAATGGCGATATCTTGACTAATTTGGATCCTTTTACGATGTCCGAGAAAGGATCAATGACACTTGCGTTAGTTCCTTTGAAAAGTACGTTTGGTATTGTGGAAACGAATGGGGATCTTGTGTCAAAGTTTGTAGAAAAACCATACATTTATGATAGGTGGATTAACGCGGGAGTGTATTATTTTTCAAATGATATTTTTGATTACCTCCCTGATAGTGGGAATCTAGAAACTATTACCTTGCCTATGCTAGTAGCGAGACAAAAATTAAAGGCCAAAAAGTTTTCAAATAATTATTGGCGATCAATAGACTCTCACAAGGATGTTGATGAAGCCTCCAAGGAAATCGAACAAGTATTTAAAAAATGAATGAGAGGATCTCTCAAATTGGCTACAATCCAAGTAGTCTGTTTAACGCTCAAGATATTCTAAAAATCGGCAAATTACTAGATGTTAAACCAAATGTGTGTTCGATATGGATTCCAGAATCTTGGGGACGCGAAGCCTTTGTAATGCTAGGAGCCATTGCTGCGATAACCAAAAACATAAAGCTAGGGACTTCGATTGTGAGCATGTTTTCCAGAACACCCGCTACATTGGCAATGGCAGCTTCCACCTTAGACAATATTTCCTCAAATCGTACAATTATTGGAATTGGTGCAAGTACACCAGTTCTTGCTGAAAATTGGCATGGAATAAGTTTTGAACAACCACTTAAGCGTATGCGCGAATACTTGATGTGCTTTAAAATCATCTCCAGAGCAGAAACAATAAACTATGATGGCGAATTTTTCAGGTTAAAGAACATGAGGATTATGCACCCATCATCAAGAAAAAGAATTCCTGTTTATCTTGGTGCAGTTAATTCAGGAATGATTAAACTAGCAACAGAAGAGGCAGACGGGATAATTTTGTATCTTCGTCCATTAGATGAGATTAAAAAAACAACAAAATTCATCAAATCAGTATTGTCCAGCAAATCTAATTTTGAAATCAGTTCTGTGTTTATCACGGCGATTTCGAACAAGCATCCTGATCTGGCACGCATCAGAGCTGCAAAGACGCTGGCATTTTATGTGGCTGTGGGCACATACTATAACAAATTCTTGTCCTCGCATGGATTTGAAGATGAAGTGAAACAAATATCAACAGAATATAAGAAAAATGGTATTGAAAGTACCATCAAATACGTGACAGATTCAATGCTTGATTCGTTGACAATAAATGGTACAGTTGAGGAAGGCATCAGTTCTCTAAAACGATTTGCCTCGTCGGGTATCTCACTTCCAATTTTACAAGTAAATCCCGTTAAGGACAATGAGCAATCAATCAATGACTCTCTCCATCTAATTGAAAATGTCTAGAATAGCCATAGTTGATGAGTCAACTGCAGAGTTCACTAAATATACAACTTTCTCCCTTCAACAATTGGCATGCGAGCCTTGTAGAACCATCATGCAAAATTCAAGAGAGGCTGATGTCAGAATTGATGCAGTTATTTTATCGACGACCTCCGATATTCAATATGGCTCAACCATTATCTCAGAGTATCTTGGAATAAAGCCAACTATTTCTCAAAGATTGGACAATCTATGCAATTCTGGCACCAATGCAATTGTCTCTGCATATTCATTAATAAAATCTGGCTTGTGCAAGACTGCGCTGGTTGTTGGGGCCGACATGAAAGAAACCAAAGGATCTCGTTTATCATGGGACATCTCAAGGGGAAGTTTTACCTCACCTATTTACTGGGCCGCCCTATTTGCAAAAGCTCACATGCGTAAATACGGTACAACAGAAGAACAAATGGCATCGGTAGCAGTGAAAAATAGAAAAAACGCTTGTCTGAATCAAAATGCTCTGTTTAGAAAAAAAATAACACTTAACGATGTAATGAACTCCAAAAAACTTGTGGAGCCAATAAAATTGCTTGATTGTTCGAATATCTGTAATGGGGCTTCAGCAATATTACTCACAAACGAAGATGAGGCTAAACAATATACAGATCGTCCGGTATGGATAGAAGGGATAGGAAGTTCGGTAGAAGCTGCAAGCTTTGGTAACGTCAGCTCCAATCTTTCATATATACAATCTACTAGAAAGGCTTCCAACATGGCTTTTGCCATGGCGAGTGTTAAACCAAGACAAATAGATGTTGTTGAGCTTCACGACGCTTTCACAATAATGGAGATTCTTGCATATGAAGACTTGGGCCTTTGTGAAAAAGGGGAAGGAGGAAAGTTTGTATCACAGCAGAGTATTGCGATCAATCCTCGCGGAGGACTATTAGGGACGGGCCACCCGTTAGGAGCTACGGGAGTGGCACAAACGGTAGAAATTTGCCAGCAATTAAAGGGAAAGGCTGGAAAAAGACAAATCAAACGATGCAAGAATGGTTTGGTACATAATATGTCAGCAGCAGGTTCTTCCTCTTTAGTTCTGATACTTTCTTAGTTCGCATACCTTCATGAAATATGAGCACGAGTGTTGCTTATTCAGTACTTATTAAAAATCGTATTATTAATCAATTATTAACAAGTTCAGTTATGACTCTATGGTGGACCACGTCATGAAAAAGTTTCTCTATTATCTAAGTAACGGCGATTTCAGAGTTCCGGTATGCGATAATTGCTGTACAAAGATTTGGCCACCATCGAATATTTGCAGCAATTGCTTTTCAAAAAAAATTGGAATGTCAAAATTAGAATCGAAGGGCAGGTTAATTGAGTATTCACAATCGTTTATCGGGGAGAGTAAGAATTTAGGTCTGGTAGAGATGTCGGGAATCAGGTTAATAGGAAGTTTAAGTCAAGCGAATATTTGTCTAGGTAGCCCAGTAAAATTAACAAGATGTGGTCTGGATAAAGACAATTTTCCCTACTATGAATTCTCATCTACATGAAGTAAACAGAATTTACTGTATGATTTAATTATTCAATAATTCTTACTAGACGCAGAGATGTCATACGATAGATTTGTTGACGACAGACTGCTGACGAGCAGAGACGTCCTAAACAGAGTGCAGATTAAGATTAAACTAATTGATTATGATGAATCCGCTAGAGATTTTTCACAAAGGTTTGGGAGCAGAATTCTTGTGAGAAAGGTCTTGCTGACAATGAAAAAAACAGATACACAAGAAATCGAAGAAAAGGAACTGGATGTTGAGGAATTAGAAAAAAAAATCAGAAAAGAAAGACTATGGTCTTCAACTAACCGATGGGTTTCAAAAAACGAAATAAAGAATGGTTACATAGTTGCTTCAAGACATGTGGACCTATTGGCAAACGCAATAGCTCTTGACATAATACAACTTTAATCATTAGTTATCTTAACCGTAAAAAATACTTTGCAGATCAGGATTATTATATTTCTAAATTCGAATTATGAAATAGCGTGCTGCGTTTGGGTTGACATAAAATATAGTAACATTCAAGCGCCGATAGTTAAGGCCTAAATAATCTGCCGAGAACTAGTGTGAACCAGATTTAAGCGCCGCTGATCAGACTTGAACTGATGGCCCACTGGTTAACAGCCAGTTAAGCTCCAAAGTAACTAACCTTGAATTTGCTCTACCATGCTGAGCTACAGCGGCGCATGTTTTACAGAAATTATTACTTTAAATAAATGTTATGCTAAATGAATGTCCGGGATAAAAACTTGCTAAATTCGAATTATGAAACATTGAGTAGGATTCGTGAAAAAGCTACTTCTTCCTTGTGATAATAACTTTTACAACGCCCAATGCCACTAGCAATATACCCAATCCTGTAGTACTGTACAATGTAGAACCTCCCCTCGCTCCATCCTGAACAGCCATTCCTGTCATTCCCGCGATTATCAATCCGCCGTTGATAAAAAGGAGCGCCGGTACGAGTACAGATTTTTCCCTAAATGAAATTGCAAACGCGATAATAGATAAGATTACTGCACCTCCGCCCAATACGCCACCCCTCACTGCAGCGTTTAAGTGAAGAAAACCACTTTTCGCATCATCAGAAGACGCATTTGGGGCCATTACATCAGCACCATATATTATTAGTAATGCAAGAGAGATGAAAAGCAAGATTATAGATATTTTTGTTCTCATACCTAAAGGGTATTGGCAGATTATTAATAAACTTATTTTGAAAGACTCTTCAAGAATCTTTCTAATGACAGTATCGATTTGATATCATAGTTAGTGCGAATCGAAACAAAAATATCAAGTTTGGAATCCTCAGTCACATTTTTGTCTTATAGTTGAGAACAAATTTTATCAAGAAAATTTTTTCAGGCCAATGTACAAATAGTGCAATACTCATGCTCTTCCTATTGAATAGTAATAATCTCGATAAAAGATATGTTTGGCATCCGTATACTCAGATGAAACTCTGGAACAGATCAAATAATATCGTGGTTGAATCTGGAAACGGTTTTAGTTTTGTCGATTCGCAAGATAGAAGATATCTTGATGGAATTAGTAATATGTGGTGTAATGTTTGGGGACATGATAGGCCAGAAATAATTGATGCGATGAAAAACCAGCTTGACACTCTGCCTCATTCTTCACTATTTGGACTAACAAATCATTCATCGGTAAAATTAGCAAAACGTCTTACAACCATGGCTAAGGGAATGAGCAGAGTTTTCTACACCGATAACGGCTCGACAGCAATTGAAGCTGCTCTAAAAATTGCAACCCAATATTGGAAGAATAAAGGGATGTCGCAGAAAAAAACATTCATTTCTTTAAAAAACGGGTACCATGGCGATACAATTGGATGCATGTCAGTAGGTTATGTTGATGGTTACTTTTCTCCTTACAAATCAATTCTTCTCAAAACAATAAGAGTAGATTCACCTACCATAAGGCATGAAAAATTCGGTCCCCAAAACTATGATTCGTATATTGTCAAGATTGAAAATATACTAAAGACTCTATCATCAAAAATATCTGCATTTGTAATGGAAAGTGGAGCTCAAATCGCGGGAGGTATTAACATCTACCCAAAGAATTTTCAAAAGGAGATTAGTAATCTCTGTAAAAAATACAACATTCTGCTCGTCCTAGACGAAATCGCAACGGGTTTTGGAAGACTTGGCAATATGATAGAATATGATGCACAAAACTCCAAGCCCGACATTGTTTGTTTTGCAAAAGCCCTAACCGGAGGATATTTTCCACTGGCAGTAACACTAACAACAGATGATATTTTTAGAGAATTTCTTGGAGACTATTGGGCAAAAAAACAACTTTTTCACGGTCACACTTTTACAGGTCATCCTGTTGGATGTGTGGCGGCACTGGCAAATTTGGATCTTTACAAAAATCTAAATCTAATTAGAAGGATAAGAGATAATTCAGTGATTTTAACTAGTCTTTTAAAAAAATTCTCGGAATTGGAAATCTGTTATGACATAAGATCCAAGGGTCTACTTTGTGGAATTGAATTAAGAAAAGACGGCGTACCGATGAAAAACATCGACAATATTCCGATTGGCCACTTCATTGCAAGAGAATCATTAAAAAAAGGAGTATATCTCAGAACTCTGGGGAACATAGTTTCG
This sequence comes from Nitrososphaeraceae archaeon, assembly GCA_035454925.1. Classification (GTDB taxonomy): domain Archaea; phylum Thermoproteota; class Nitrososphaeria; order Nitrososphaerales; family Nitrososphaeraceae; genus TA-21. Next base: position 8,373 of record DATIFZ010000019.1, on the reverse strand, counting down.
ATAATCCCACCATTAGCAATGGAAAAACATGATCTTACACGGATAGTCGATACAGAATATGACATAATACAAAAAATTAACCAAAAAATAAGACGACATCGTTGACATTTAATTTGCCTAAATCGTACGCATTTGATTATAAAGTGTAGCCTTGGATATCCCAAGATTTTTAGCAATTTTATTTCTTGGTATGTTCTGAGATAACATCTTAATCAGATTGTCTTTATCGAGTGTTTTTTTCGGACGTCCAATATTTTTGCCGGACATTTTCGCTCTTATCATCCCGTCCTTTGTTCTTTGAACGAGCATTTCTCTTTCTCTTTCTGCCACCCAGGTCAATATACCTATCATTAATTTTCGAACACTAGTATCCGTTGTCTGTAGAAAAAGCTCTTTAGGCGAGCATGAAATCAAGGGTGAGTATACTTCAATTGATTTTATAGCGTCAAGGGTTTCCCAAAATGTTCTACCAACCCGCGACAATTCATAAACAAGAACAGAGTCAACTTTGTCAGTTCTAACGAGATCCATCATCTCTTTGAATGCGGGTCTATTAATTGCAGGGATCTTTCCACTTATTGCAGAATCCTCAAAAAAATCAAGAATTTCATAATCATTGTCAGATGCCCAACTTTCTATGGCTAATTTCTGGTTTAAGACGGTCTGCTCATCGGTGCTGACCCGAAGGTATCCAAACGAATATTTCATCACATGTTTTCTAACAGAAGCTTGATAATTGGATAGGTCAAGAAATTTACGTACAGTTAAAAAAAGGTATTACGTTTTTTGGACTAAGCAAGAGTAAAAAAATGGTGATATTTTTGTAGCGTATAAAAAAGGGTCCTTATTCAGACGGTTGTCGAACCCATTAAGGATGACGAATATCGCACTTACTTGGGTTTAATATGATACGAGCCGAAATGTCAGGATTTGTTGGTTTTACTACTTTCTAAAGGGGCTAAATGGTCGAAAAATGGTATTTAGACTAGTATTTTTGCTAATTTTTCCTAAATTCAAGACGTTTGAATTTGTTTGATATGCTGCCGACAAAAAGAATCATTAGGTTTGGTTTATTGAAAGTTTCAATATTAGAATTTTTGATTTTTGCTTTCGTCTATCGTTGAAAAAAAACCATAACAGGATCTCATTCGACCACCACATTAGATATTGGTCATAAAATTAAAGGTTAATTATGGGTTCCAAATTAGAACTACTGATGCAAGATTTCGAGTTCATTGATTCTTGTATGAAGAAGGTCATTAATGGAAATACTCTTTCTTTAGATGAAGCAGAAAGATTAATTTCGACTAGTAACTTGATAAAGTTAGCCTATTCGGCCAATTTTATTACCAGAAGATTTAATCAAGAAAGTGTCGACGTTGAAACACTGTTAAACGCAAAGTCTGGAAATTGTCCAGAAGATTGTTCCTTTTGTGCACAATCTACTTTTTACGAAACTGGCATAACAAAATATCCACTGCTGGCAGATGAAATAATATTGGATAGGGCTATGGAAGCAAAAAAGAATGGGTCGGCTAGTTTTTGTCTAGTCTGTGCTTATCGAGAACCTCCACAAAATGATTTTGAAAAAATTTGTAAAGTAATAGAAAGGTTAAGAAAAGAAGTAGACCTAGACATTAATGTATCACTTGGATTCATGACACCAGAACGAGCTCAACGGTTAAAATCGTTAGGTGTAAAGCGTTATAACCACAATTTAGAGACGTCAGAAAGTTTCTTTTCTGAGATATGTAAGACTCATGATTTTGCAGACAGGGTTAAGACGGCAAGAATTGTTAAGAATGCAGGACTTGAGCTTTGTTGCGGAGGCATAATTGGAATGGGCGAAACTCCAAAACAACGAATCGAGTTAGCTTTTTCTCTGTCAGCTCTTGAGCCAGATGAGGTTCCAATAAACATATTGATTCCAAGGAAGGGCACACCAAAGGAACTAAAGAGTTGTTCGATTAATACAATGGACATAATTAGAACTATAGCTGTCTGGCGGTTCATAATGCCCAAGACTATACTGAAAATCGCTGGCGGAAGAGAAGTTTACTTTAAGGACAATGGTAAGCTAGCCTTGCAGGCAGGTGCAAATGGAATCATTACAGGTGGTTACCTTACCACAAATGGAAACGAACCAGATAAGGATTTCCAAATAATACATGAAATTGGCCTCGATACGCGAATTCATTAAGGCGGACCTGAGCAATCTTAAATCGGACAACCTTTATCGAAAATTAAGGCCTGTTGATAACCAAAAAGGGCACCTTCGGGTTAATGGTAAAAAAATAATCAATTTTAATTCGAATGATTATCTTGGTTTGGCTGGCAACCAAGAGATAATAAATAAGTCACTAAGAGATTTTAACGAAATCTCCCAGTGCAGTTCTAGATTGGTAGGTGGAAATAGCACTGTCTTTGAAAACCTCGAAAAAACGTTGTCAATGCATAGGAAAACACAAGCATCGTTGGTATACACTACGGGATATTCAGCGATTCTAGGAACTATAAGTAGTCTAGCGGATATGAATACAACTATTTTTAGTGATGAACTAAATCATGCAAGCATTATTGATGGATGCAGACTCTCTCGTGCCAAAATCAAAATATTTCGTCACAACGACATGCAACATCTCTTGAAACTATTGAGAGGAGTTAAAGGTAAAAAAATTATTGTTACGGAAGGTATTTTCAGCATAGAAGGGGACATGTCAAACTTGAAATCAATTTGTAAATTAGCCAAGGAATTTGGTGCATTTACCATCATTGATGACGCTCACGGTGATTTTGTCTTTGGGACGCATGGATCTGGTACGCCTTCAGAACTAAATGTCAACGACCTGATTGATATTCATATCAGTAGTTTGAGTAAGGGATTAGGTTGTTTCGGAGGGTATGTTGCATCTTCCGATATGGTCAGGGATTATCTAATAAACATTTCCAGACAATTCATTTTCACATCTGCCCTTCCAACTCATTTGTGTAATTTTGCAATAGAAGCAATTGGTATCGCAAAAAAAGGAGTTCAACAAAGAAAGCTTTTCAAAAATGTGCAAATAGTTCGAAATGGGCTAAGGAAGATAGGATATAGTGCGGGAAATTCAGTTAGTCAAATAATTCCAATCCAAATCGGTTCTGAAAGGCTAGCTATGGAATTTGCCAGCAAATTGTTGGAAAAAGACATATTTGTACATCCAATGAGATTTCCAACAGTCAAAAAAGGATGTTCTGTATTAAGACTTTCATTGAGCGCTTCACATACCAAAGCAGAGCTAGATTATACTTTAGAAGTGCTCTACAATTTGGGTAGAGAGCATAAACTGCTATGATGTAACAAATATGATCATCACTTCATTGAATCCGCTCCAAAATAAATTGTTATCATTATCTTACATTTCAGTTTACAAATTGACCACAGAGCTGTCATAGCCTATATTTCATAAGTCGAATTTTGAAATAACTAGTGTGGTTCAGGTTATAGCCCTTATTAGTTTTTCAGCTGAAATTTCATATTTCAAAATTCGAATTTAGCAATATTTATGTAATATGAACGAGATAATAAGTTCCGTGGTAGAAAGAGAATTAAAGATTAAATTAGCAGTCTCTGAACGTCAATTTCGGGAGATAAAGTATTACTTCTCTCTTTTACATCCCGAATCGATTGTTTCGGGATTGAAATTTGCATACAATCGACAAAAAGCTCAAGACGGTGGCTATTTGATTCTCGGAAGAAAGAGTTTCGTAAAAAAAGAAACTAGCATGTTAACAAAAGAACAGGCCAGATGGCGTCTTGCAAACTGGAAGTCCATGATAAGGACTTATAGGAACAAAGGATACAGCTACCCTACAATAAGCAGAATAAAAAAAGATATCAGATTGATTGCTAAGTCAAGTAACAAAAAATAAGAGTTTAGTAAGTTGATGCTTCTGTGGTTTTTTCGTCAATGTGCATTGAAGGGAGATCAGGGAATTTCTCTTTCATACTTTGTTCTACAAGAGTAGTAGCTTCTTCAATGATACTTGTTGACTCCTCACTCAATGGCCTTCCACTGTCTACTTCATGCTTTGGAATTTGTGCCGAATCAGACAGTATACCTCCCATTAGATCGGATATCTGAGATAGGGATTGATCTGCCTCTGGAACCATTGATGTTAACCCACCTTGAATGTTCTTTATGACAGACATTGCCGGTGTCAATGTAACTACCACATCACCTAGCTCAGTTATGGTGTTAAGACGTAATTGAATTTGTTCTAATGCCAATTTAGCAGAATCTACCATTTTGCTCATTTTGCGAATTTGTGAAAGTTCATTTGATAACAGTTTGGCATATTGGACATCGTGATTTTGAATTGAATGTACTATTCTTTTAAAAATAAGCTGATCCTTTTCTACAATTTTGCCAGAAATACTCCCGAGCTTAGAAATTTGCATCTCCAATTTTTTTTGGGCTTCCTCAATTCGTGGTTTTAGAGGAGTTTGAGATTTAATACTCTCCAAGATTTTAACAGCCATATTTTCAGACTGGGTTTTGTTCCACTTATCCTTAAAGGACATTATTTTTCTCAGAAGCCTATCACTTTTTTTGTTAATAACCCCAAATGTAACCAACGATAACGGGTAGGCGGTTACAGGTCAAGAATTAGAGTTAAGAAATTTTTATTTACTTTTTGCTTTTATCAAACATCTGTAACAGCTGCTTTACTGCACCATCCATGTCCTCTTCTCGAACTTCGGGAGACAAACCGTGCTTTAGGAGATTATTTATGGTATTAGAAATTTCAGAGCTTATTTCATCAAAGCTGTCAACATCATTAAATCCCTGTTGATAGAGTCTATTTAGTTTCATAGCATACATTCTGGTCTGATCATTAATCGTAACTTTATACACATTGTCATTTACCTTAATCTCTTCATTAGCCATAATTGTTGTCAATAGAAATGACCATGAGCCTCTAAGAAAAAGGTTTTGGTATTAGACACTTGCTTGAGGTAGCTATGAATTCCGAATGCACAAAATCTACTTAGTCTGAAATAATGGATTTTAGTTTCTTGACTATTTTTTCTCCATCAGATGTAAGCGAGTAATATCTTACAGCCATTGGTCTGGTTTTTGAAGTAGTCAATAAACCATATTCACTTGTCACCAGACCGGTTTTTTCTAATTTGGACAAGTGAAATGAGACAATCTTTCTATCCACTTTTATCACTTGTTCTAGATTACTAGCATATGCCTTTCCAGATTCAAGTCGGACAAGAATTTTGAGTCTTACTGGATGTGTAGCTGCATGAATCATCTCATGGATGTCATTATTTTTCTCTTTAGCCTTTTTTTTGTCCATTGATATTAAATTAATATCCATATATATAACATTTTTTTCTTATATACTGTTATTGTATAAAAGACATGTTATACTTTCTATAACTTATTTCTTACCTATTAAGGATATGATATATCCCGATATAAACCAGTAAATCAAAAATAAAATTTTATTATTGATATCAATCTAGAATACACATATCTTTCAAAAAAACAAATTCATATCGCGTAAACATTACAGAAAGAAGGTCATGGTGGGATTTGGACCCACGGCCTAAGGTTTACAAAACCTTCGCTCTGACCAGGCTGAGCTACATGACCGCATGCTTGAATTAAATTTTTTTTATCACGTAATTAATACTTTGCAGGCAAATAGACACTTGGAACGTACCGCATATACGCAGAAGAAATTCTAAATAAGCATTGTTTTCTTGAGGTTGAATCTCTACTCTCGCAAAACCCTGTTGGATGGCGACACGTGTCTCGAGAGTTCCTGCAGCATTGTATTCCACATTGCATAATTCAAAAATAAATTTTGGATTCCTAAAACTGTACCGGATCTCGCTAAAAACTCAGTTTCATCTTGCTACTAGGTTATGTATATGCCCTGTGTGTTATGTTTCTCTATGCTCACATTCTGTTTCTTCGGGTGGATTTAACTCATCTGCAGATACGCATGCAAAAAATAAATCTCCTTTTTGGATTAAACCGATTTCAGGTGTCTTATCAAACTCGAATGGTACTATTATGGTGTTGTGCTCCTATTTTTTTGAGCAACTCTTTTGCATTTATTGTCTTTGACTTGAATTCTCCCTTGATCATAGTAACTACCTTAAGATCCTTTACGTCTTTTCTATCAGAAAGGGGTATCCAGATGCTGAAGGTGGATTCATTATTTCTGGACCATCAACAGCTTGAAAGGATCTAGTCGACAAAGTCTTCCTTTCTCCAGAACCAATATTTATGATATTTTTTCCATTTGTTTTTTCAATACTACCCTCAACACAGGAATAAGATTCCATCTTACTTGTGCCATTAAGGGCGTACGCGCACACAAAATACTCGTCCCTGTCGCCTACCCTAACAATGTCATTTTTTTATAGAATTCAAATAAAACAGAAGTGCTTTTAGAGTCCAGATCATTACCTTTCACGTTTTTAACAAGAGTATCACCGTTTGCAGACGCTACAACCTTGAGTTTTTGAAGATTATCCAACTTTTTCAAATTTATTCTAGCGTCAATCGTAAATTTTCCAGCCGCCGTCACTTTGTGAGTAGATGATGCAAATGAAGAGCTGCAAAATCAGAAGGCCGGCCATCAATGATGATACTAGAAACATAGCATAGTTCTGGATTTGGAATTTATTCATTGTTCAAAATTGTTTATATAATGGTTTTTTCACATGCGAGTTTAATTTAATCAACTATACGTAGAATGTGTTGAATTCTAGACAATTTTAGGAAATGTATTTCAATGCTCAAAATTATAATATCTAGAAAACACCATGGCGAGATATCTTGTTGTCGTTACAATAGAAAACAAAGAGCAAGTAGGAGATCCAGAGGGTGAGACAATCAAAAACGATCTAATTCTTAAGAGTGGATACTCAAACGTCGAGTCGGTCAGGTCTGCCAAATGTTATAACATTATCATTAACACAGAAACTGAAAATGATGCAAAAAAAGATGTTACAAAACTCTGCGAAGAACTAAGAATCTATAATCCCATTGTCAGCAATTGTACAATAGGACCTATAACCAAATTAGGCAAGTAACTAAATTCCGGATATTTCTTAAACTGTGAGAAAGTCACAAAATACTACATTCTTTCCAGAGGGGTTATGCCTACTAATGAAAGATTAATTCTCATTATTTGACGTATTGCTTCAACCAGCATGATTCTTGCTTTAGACGTATTTGCATTGCTTTCTTTCAATATTGGAAGTTTTTCATAAAATAGGTTGAACAAGGTTGCAAGCTCATACACATACTGTGCTACCAGTTTTGGCTCCAAGTTTTTAGTCGTATTCTCCATAGTCATTTCAAATTTTGATAGATGTTTTAGTATTCGCTGTTCAATATCTTCTGAAAGGTGCTTTGCATCACCGTCAAATGTTTTTGCATTTGCTTTCTCTAATAATCGGCAACATCGCGCATATGCATATTGCAAGTATGGTCCAGAATTTCCGTCTAGACTTAATGAATCATTTAAATCGAATTTTACCTCTTTTTCAAGGTCGTTTTTGATTAGACTGTATCTCATAGCAGAAATTGCTATTTCCTCTGAGGTTCTATCAAGATCGTTTCCGTTAATTTCCGGATTACGTTTCATCGTTTCATCTTTGGCTTTACCATACAAAGTATCAAGAACAAAGTCAGCATCAACATAAATCCCCTTTCTTCCGGACATTTGTATTGAATTTTGATAGTCTGTATTTATACCCAGACTAGTAGCGGTTCTACTTGAAAGTAGTATAGGACCGTACGACAAATGCAAGTACTTGTTATGTTTTGATTCAAATTTACTCAATATTTCCTTGATTATTTTTTGTAACCTTGATTGGCGGTTGTCAATGACGGTTACAGAATATTCAGCGGGGAAGAAAATTGGATGATCACCATTTTCGGATTCATCAGACGTAGTAATCCAAAGATCTGTGCCATCCCACTGTTTGACGAATATTCTATATCTAAATGGGTCTTCAATTGCTCCAACCTTTAGTAATGCATAGGGAATGTCTTTTGCCATGTACGTTGCGGTTCCGTCACTTCTGACAATAATCTTGGTTCCCTCCACAATAGAATTAAAAACCCAACAGCCAATATTTTCACCTTCCCTCTCTTTGAGTATTATTTTTTCATTTCTCATTTTTTCAAATGTCTTGGTCCATAAGTTGGATCTAATTATATGAGATTCAAAATTAAGGAGGTCATATCGGACCTTCATTCTCCAACATGTTCGTAGCTGATCTGTAAGTACTTTTGATGTAATTTTAGACGCAAATGCAACTATTTCAGTATCACCAGATTCTAATTTTCTTAATAA